>NZ_JACJON010000059.1 GCF_014695585.1 Microcoleus sp. FACHB-831
CGGACAGCAATGTCTTTCCGTTTTGTCGAGTGGCTGAACCACAATCGGGACGTATTCATCGCGAATATCGCAGCTTTGGGCTTTGTTTGGGCTTGAAATCTGTTTAAGTCCCGCTAAAAATTCCTGGCCGCCCGATTTAGCTAAAATTTGCTGCCGAACATCCTGGCGGTAGGACATAAACTGCTTGGTTCCCAGTCCCCGCCCGCAGTTTCCTGCGCTATCGCATACATAAGGGCCGACAGAATTATAGTTGCCTTCTATGTTCGAGAGGGCGGCATCTAACGCATCCAACACGACGCCTTGCTGTTGTTTTTTACAATCCGCCGATGCAGTTGATTGCAAGAAAGATAAATGGCTATTTGCATTGCTTGTACTGCTGCTACTTGCACCTCCCCCTGTGCCTTTCCTATACTCTGGGTTGCCAAATGTAGATGAGCCTGGATTATCCTCCGCGCCTGTTGGAGTTGATATAGAACTAGATGGTTCTATATCGACTGAACCTAAGAAAATGGAGTCCATTTCTCGATAGGTCAGCCAAGGCACAGGCCCAATAAAGTACGGCGTACAGCCCAAATCGACAAATCCGCTTCGGATGCAAATGCGAAAGAATAGAGCCTGGGTCATCGTGCCTTTTGGCTCCGACACATCCCACACCACCACCTTGAAGGCATCACCAAAAGGGTGTCTTCCGGTCGGTTCTTTACCACCATTTACAGCAGCCAAGACCCCATGACCACCGCGAACCAGCTGGTACTTTCCGCTAATCCACGGCCTGCCTAAAACCTTTGCATTACCAGATAGCTCAACATGAGAACACTTTTCATCACAGCGAACGTTGAACCCTTCAACATCACTTCCTGAAATTGTGCGCTCGCGTTGTTGTTCGGGAGTAGCAAAAGCTACATCAAAAGTTCCTACATCAGCCCCTACTGGATTGGCAGGGCCAGGAAACTGAGAAAAGGGCACGTTTGGCAAACCTGGAATTTGGTTAACGTTAACCCCCTGCCAGTCCTTGAAAGCAGCAATGGGCGTGCTATCTAACCCAGGAATAGAATCTAAACCATAATTGCCCAAAGGCAATTGATTAAACTCCAATTCCTTCAAAATAAGAGATTGCTGCAAGAGCTGACCAATTGTTTGATTGGGATTAAAATCAGCGGTTAATTGGCTGTTGAGTAAATCCAGAACAGGTTTCACCTGTTGAACAGTCAAATTTAGTAGAGTAGGAATAGCTTCTGTCAAACTACCCAAAGTTTGAAGTTTCATAATTCCAAAATCCTCCAACCTAATTCCAGATAAATCCAACCCAGTTTTTGAAGCAATGGTTTGAAGATTAAAGTTTTGCAATTTAAAAGAATCCTGAAAATCACCAAGCTTCGTGTATTGGTCTGGAGTCTGCCCTGCTGCCCACGAACGGGACGGGTCATACTTTAGCTGACTGGCAATATCAAGTGGGGCTTCAAAAGAACCGTTTTGTTCTATGCCAGGAAGGCTGCTAAAAGCGATCTTGTTCCAATCGGGTAGCTGAGTATTTTGCCAAGTTATCGTAGTCACAGGCTCTGCTGGTGCTTGTTTGGCAACCACACGATTACCCATAAAATAAGGTAATGCTGAAATAAATAGCGACAAAATCAGCCCTGTTGACAGCCAATAAAGCCAATATAAATAACGACGGAAATGAAGATTCATGTCTGTCAAAACCTTATTCAAAGTTTTAAAAAAATGAAAAGTGAGATAACTGAAATGAGAGCGAGATAACTGAAATGAAGAGCAAGATAACTGAAATGAAGAGCGAGAGCGCTGATTAGATGGACTTTTGACGCACGAGAGTTTCGTTGGGTGAAAACGGGTCAATTGGCGAGTTTTGGGGCGCAAATGTTGGGGCTTGAGCAGGTTCTGACACGGGAACTGAAACATCACTCCTTCCCAACTCCTCTAAGCGTCGAACTAAATTCAGGGAAACCCCCGATGCAGCTGCCGCCGATTCCACTTGTTCTCCATCCTTCACCCTAGCCAGGAAGTTCTGAATCCGATTCCATAACGGTTGGGAGCGTCGAATCAAACGTTTCTGTTCTGCAACCGTTAGACCACGGTTCATAAGCTGCCAGTCTGTTACGCCCGGAACAGCTGGATCGTACCTTGTCAGAGTGGCAGTTATAGTTGTTGGCACGACCTCGACGGTATGATATTTGGGGTTATTGCCACCTAGAACGACCCGAAATAGGTATACATGGCGTCCATTTCTCCCATGAGTAATAGCAGTTAAAAGCGTGCTATTTGTCTTGGGTAAATTAGGGAAGTTCAACGGAGCTATCTGCCTAATGTGCAAAACGGTAGCTCCCTGGTATTGACATTGAGCTTGCTGAAAAGAAAATCCCCCCATTCCACTGCCACCCAAACCTGACAGACAACCATCCACATCCAGAGTGGCTATTGCAGGGTTGTCGAACCAGACTTTTTCAACGGTCTCGCCTGTAGGAATAAAACTGAGATTGACACCATACCCAGGCGATAATTCAATCAGTACTGGCTTACCACCCGTAGAACCTGTAGCTTCCGATATTGAGACACGCCGTACCGCACCCGTGCTGTTTTCAGCTGCAAGTGCTGGCAATCCTGACCCACTATTACAGCTGGCTAGGCTATTTAAACAAAGGGCGCTTGCTATTCCAAGCCGAAATATAGATTTCATAACTCAAAGTTCAAATGAGCGATTAACAAAAACTTGAACATTTTCACCAGCACGGACATACCAAACATCCGGGCGAGATGTAATTTCCTCTAGATGCTGCTCGTTGCGTTTCAAGATTTGCTGTACAAGAGGTGTAAAACCACCATCCAAGATTGCACCAAGAACATTGCGGTCTCCACTGCGGCTGGATGTTGTGGAACTGTAGCCGAAGCCACCAACAGAAGTGGATGATTCAGAATTTGGCTGAGTCAGTACTTGGCCCACCCTGGAAAGAGAGCCAAACAAGAATGCCGTGGCGTCTCCGGATGCGATCGCCGGACCCTTATCTCCCCACTTGGAGGCAATCAAAGGCTGACCGTTATTTCCACGAATGCTGATAGCCCCAGGCGGCAGAACGTATTCTTGGCTATCGACAATAACCTGCGTCACGGATAGCTGGGCCAAGCCCGATTCGTTGACACCGACAACAGTCGCAACAAGTTGAGTTCCGGCTGGCATTGCAACTCCACCATTGCCATCGGCTAGCGATTCAGCAAGTTGCACGATGAACTTTTCTGCTGTTGGGCGCTCCGGAGATTTAGTTGCTTGCCCCTGACCAGTCCAAATAATTGGTGTTACCAAGTGCCCCTGGGCAACCCCCCCTACTGTTAAACGGCGGACTGGTATGCCGTTAAGAATATTCGCTTCCTCAGCCGGATTAATTTGAGCAACCGACTGTACCGCTGCTGGAGGTTGTATTACAGGAGGTGCAAGAGTTGAAGAACCTTGGGTATCCTGGGGAGCTTCCCCCGTTTCAGTTACAGGAGTTCTTAGTTGTGACGAACTAACCCCAGATTGATTGGCTCGGGACTGGGGAGGCCGCAGAATAAACGGCTCTTGTTGGGGAACGCTTGCAACACTAGGGGTTGGTACTGCCGCGATCGCAATTGGTACATCCCTTGTCGATGCAATAGCCCCGTCAGTTGATGACGCCACCGGAACCGATGCCGGGATTGCGATCGCAACTGATGCACTCTTGCTTTGTGCAGTAGGAGCAGTACGAAGGGTAGGCGCACTTATCGGTACTTTTTCACCAACATCACTATTGCCGTAACTGCCCAGACGATTCAAAGCCATCCACTGCTGCATGGGGTCAACAGTTTTTTCTTCAGCTTGTAGTTTAGGGGCTGATGCGGGAGTAGAAGTGGCGCGAGTTGGAACAGAAGCAACAGGAGTAGAGGTACGAAGAGGCAGCTGGGGCGGCTCTCGATAAGCTCTTTGCGGCGGCTGTGGCTCTCGATAAGCTCTTTGCCTCGTCGGCGTAGGTTGAGAAGCTCTTTGCCTCGTCGGCGTAGGTTGAGAAGTTGGCTGGGGATAGTTGCGAGGTGGCGGATTATATGGCGCTGCAACAGTACTAGGAGGTGGAGGTGGTGGAGAAGAAGACACAACAGGCTGCTTCTCCGATTGTTGTGGGCGAGAAGGCTGAACCTGATTATTCCTATTCCTGGGACTCTTAGCGTCGTTTAAAGCTTTAAGTTGATCCGCTTGTTTTCCTAAAGCCAAATCAGTTTTTAGCTTGCCAGTTTCCGTCCCTGGAGTAGGTGTAGTTGTGGGTGTTGGTGATGGAGCTGGGCTAACTGCTACAGGAGCTTTTCTTATTGGTTGGTTAAAAACACTATTTAAAAATAGTCCAACAGCACCAAAACCTATAAATAGCACGCTACCAGTTGCAAAAGCTTTAGATAAACCACGTTTGGAAAAATTCGGTTCCGTCTTGCCCTGAATCGGATCGTCGAACAACTCTGATTTTTGAATCAGCAGATTTTGTTGCTCAATTTCTTCGTTTTCTGGAATAACTGGAGAGGGAACAGAGGGACTATCATCAAACCGTACTAATTCAGCTAATTTGGCGTTCTCCAAGTCATCTGTTAGATTATCCCCATCAGCGGTATCATCCGCTTCATTCATCAATTCCAAATCTTCTTCAAAAGTTTTCTGTTTATTCTGATTGCTATGTCCGTTCATATTATAAATTCTCCTGTTGCAAATCCCGAATGGCGTAAATTTCCAAACCGGAAGTGCGTACCTGATAAATGATTGCTGCTACTCCACCCTTATCCCCAGGAAATACGGGAGACTCAACAGCCTGGATGAATATCTCCTTGTTAAAAGGAATAACTTGACCCAGATTATTGCCCTTGTCTAAAACAATCAGGTTGGCAACAATTTTGATTTTCCACTTACCTTCAGCAATTTTTTGAGGCTCCTGAATTTCCAAAGGCACGAGGGCAACTTGAGTAGCACTCTTAAATACTCCACTGGGAGTTATTTCAGCCAATTTTGCCAAGAATTCCTTGCGAAAATCTTCACTTAAAGCAAAGCCTGCCTGCCAAGCAGCGGTTGTTACCTTCGCCCTGCCCGGGACGGCTGAACCCACATCTACACCTGGGTCTAATACGGGTTTAGTTGCTTCTTCAACAGTTGATGGCGGCTTTGTACCTGACCAGTTCAGCATTAATGTCATGGTGTCAATGGTGAATTTTTTCACGACTTGGGGAGTACGCTCTTTATTACCTAAAGGAGCGACTGTAATTGCTTCTCCAGTGTCTAACTGCACTAAAGTGGGTGGAGATTTTTTGGACAAACTAGAATAAGCGCCATACAGCAGAATTAAGACGAAGAAAGTTAATAAGTGTAGCCCAAGAGTGCCAAGGGCAAATAAACCCATTGCATCATTTTTTGAAAATCGAGTCTGCTGGCGTTCGAGAAATCGCAGTCGTTTTTCTGATGCTGAAGATGCTTTTTCATTTAATTCCTGCATCAACTTTCTCCTGATTAATCTCTAATAAAACGAGGGAAAATTGAATTTAAGCCAAAAGTAGCTACTGAAGATAAGCTATTAAATACAGCCATGCCACCGCCTGTTGCTAATATCAGCGATAAAATTGGAGCTAGAAGACCAGTAGCAAAAGCAAAAACCATTGCATCAGCATTTTTGGCATTAATAACCAAAGTGGCGACTAAACCGACAATAATGTTGAAAGATAGCTTAACCATGCCCACGGAGAAAAAACCTGTCAGCCAAACGAAGATTGATTTTTGGCCGATAGGAAGAAGAGAACCACCTACTGCCAGCGGCCCTAGAAGACCAGTCAGTAAGAAAGAAATTTCCACAATCCACTGAAAAGCAATTCCAAAAGCAATTAACCATCCTCTAACAGAGGCAGCAAAAACTGAAGAAATTCCTTCTTGGATTTCTTGACCATAATCTTTGGTAAAAATGTTTTCGTTTTGTTGCGAATCACCAATTTGTTGTTGGGCGTTTTGCGTGGCATTTTTGATACAATCAGCCTGCTGTTGCGGGTCAGCAATAAATGCACACTGACTTCTGACAGAGGCAACTGCTGCATCAGAGCCGAGTTGCGTTACTGCTTGTTGGTACGCTTCTTGAAGCGCCAAAGGGCCAGCAGTAGAAGTCAAAATTGTCTGATTAACTTGGTTAATAATATTTCTCAGCTGAAAAGTACATTCTGCTAAAACTTGAGCATTATTTGATAGGAGAACGATCGCGACTAAAGGCCAAACAATTTCAGAAAAAGCTTGGGGGTTATCTCCTTCCATGAGTGCTTTAAAATACTGCACCATGAAAATTAATAAGGTGCCGACAGCGAAGAGAACCCCAAGCTTGGCGATCGCGGCGTATAAACTACCACCCAGCACATCTTTCCAAAGCTGTTCCATTGCAGCGCTAATTGCAGCGCTAGCAGTTGCCCCATCCTGAACGATGTTGTCACCTTCCCCAAGACCACCAGGACCAACTTGAGCAAAATGTAAGGGCAAGAATGTAAAAGAAAACAGTTGGAAAGACAGCATGGGTAATTTAGAACAATCTGGCGCGAGATGTTATTCGGAGAGTGTCAAAACCAGTGCCAACTTTTTCAGCTTGCATAGCTTGATTTTGAGCATCAACAGAGCGAGAAATATTAGTCAGGTTTAAGTTAGCTAATTCCTGACGTTGAGCCGCCTGTAATGAGTCAGCTCGCAGCGATCCAAGAATTGCTCCTGTCCTCGCATTTTGCAAAGCAATTTGCTTCATAACGTTCTGTGTGACGACTTCTTCTTGAGCAGCATTAGCCTGTTGCTGGACAATATCAACAGAGTTTTGAGTTTGGCTTGCTTGCTCTTTTAGACGCTGCTGGCCCGATAGTCCCAAGGTGGCGTCACTCGCCCCTCTGGTAATCTGCCGATCCACTTCGTTGGTAGCTTTATCAGCGCCATAAACCGGACTATCAGCAGCTGATGCAATTTCCTCAACATCTTTCCGAGATTGGGCGGGATCTGGTAAACCTAAGACTCCTGTCGCGCTACTTATAGCAGAATCTAGGTCTTTACCCAGGCTTTCAGACAGGGGCTTCAATTTATCTGCCACTATCTTGTCTAAATAGCCGCGTACAGATTCAATTTGGTGATTTAATTCTCCGAAGAGTTGCGTAAAGAAATTGTCACTACTTGCGTTTGTAACTGCACGGGCTGGAGTAGAAATGGCTCCTATCAAGGTGAGTGATAAACAGCCATTTACAACAATTGATTTCACTATTTTATTTTTATTCATTTCATTCCTCTAATCGTGTCGTTCAAGAAGCGCGAATGCTGGCTACCAGCTCTCGCGCAAATTCAGCGATCGCCGCCAACTTATCTTTCTCAAAATGGCGGCTTAGAGCTGCGCTACGGGCTGCTTGCTCTTGTGGGTTGTTCGCCACTGTCGCTAGTAGTTCGTAGGAAGGGTAAAACCTCGCATAGGTGTAGATACCGTTATCGTCCAACAGCCATTGGGAGTAAATACCCTCTTTTTTAGGAAAAAAGCTTTCTGTTGCGTTGCGACCAATAATTTCTTTGGGATATTTTAAAATTTGCACAAAACTATCAACTGCTGTTGGTTGAATTCGACCAATTAAGCGCGTTGTCAAGTTTTGGAAGATCTTTGAAGCTGTTGGAGATTTAGCAATGGTATCGGGGTCTTGTGCTGATAAAATGACCCTAATACCAGCTTTTGCACCGTTAGCGCACAACCGCCCTACAAGTGCTGCAATGCTATCAAATTCAAACAAAATAGGGCTTTCATCTATGAAGAAAATGCTAGCAGGGGCAGCCAACGCTCTCCTTAAAGCGGAGGAATAAGCGCTTATAGAAAGAATGGCAGCATCTTCATCATTAGAAAGATTTCGCAATGCGAATACGAGCAAACGGGCATCGCTCCTGAAAGTAGATGGCTGTGAGATAGCCTTGCCTACCCGCGACGAAAGCCAAAATCGCAGGCGCAGCTTAATCTGCTCTAAACCAGCTTTTGTATCCCCGGAAATTGCATCCAGACGCAGCCTTTCTAGAGAACAAAATGAGAGGAAATCAACCAAAGTGGGCATTGCCGACCATTCCGGCGACCCCAATCCGTAGGTATAGGCACTCGCATAGCGATCGCGGATTTGCAGGTCGCTAAAGAAGGCTTCTAGAGCTAGGGCCAAGATTGACCTCACCATATCGCTTCGCGTTCGTTCCGCCGCGCTGCCACCACGAGACGTGCCTATGACCATAGCCATCAAAGCATCGCCGAGGAAGTCCTTGTAATCTTCAAACCGCTCGTCTTGTAATTTGGGGTCGAGACTCCGCAGGTCGGGAAGCTCGAACAAATTGCTACTTTCTCTCCCGATGTCAAAGTATGCTCCGTCCTTGCCCATGAAGTTGGTGTAATCTGTGAAGGTGCTGCTGCCATCCGGTTTGGGATAATCCATAGCCACGACGGGCATCCCATAAGCGAGCGCCTGGGTCAAGATTCCCGCGGCCATCACTGACTTACCAGCCCTCGTGGTTGCGAATATCCCCAAATTCTTGTGCTTTTTAAACAAGTCCAGGAATATGGGCGTACCAGCTTCGTCAGCAATTAACTCAAACCCAGTGTCGTCCCCCGAGCGAGTTCGCACGAGGGGCGTGAGTCCGGGGGCTTCCCCACTCAAGTAAACTTGCCGTCGGTTGAAAGGAGTCGTTAGCAGACGCTCCCAGGTTATGGGGAAAGTTTGCAACCAAATCCGCCAGGGATACTCTGTTTCCCTCAACACCCAGGCCGGACGCAAAAACAACGACTGAATATAGCGGCAAGCTTCATCCAAAAGGGCGCGGTTCTTGCGGTGTACCAGAAATACCACTGCTATGTGAATCGGGACGGCACCCTCGTACAGTTCTTCTTGAGCCGCAACGCTCTTTTTAATATTGAGCAGTGCTTTAACGTCAATTGAGTTTTTTTCGTTAGCTAGCATTGACGAGGTTTGACCTTGTTTGGTCAACCTTTGCATGTTGGTCTTGACCAGTGTCTCCGACGCCCTCGTTACCTGACAAAAAATTTCGGTGTCGTAGACGCGCTCCCTTGCCATGACTTCCCAGAGGTAGCGCATTTGGGTTTCCTTACCAGTCCATCCCCCTGGTTTATCAACAAAGGTCAGCGCTCCGACATATTTGCGCTTGACGTGTACCCACTCTCTATCTGCAACCGGGACGCTAGATGCAGATTCCAACAACAAAGTGGTGGGATGGACGGAGGAATGCACTTCTTCTCGCAAACCATCCTCATCTAAGACCAATAACTGCGGCACGGGTTTTGGTTCGGTTTCGTTAAACCGCTGCCACAAATGGCCCCAAAGTTCCTCTTCATTTAACGGGCGAATATCTAGGCCCAGCTTGTTAGAAAGCAGCTGTTCCCATAACTCATATCCATCTGTAAAAGATGTGTAGAGCATGCGCTCGACGCGGACATACTGTACTTGGTGAATTTCACCAGTGAAGGTTTTCCACCACCGCTCGGTTCGGGCTAGGAACTTCTCAATGAAATCTGAGCTTCCCTGAGTATCTGGCTCGACGGTATAAGTGCCATAAAGCCGCAAGAACTTGGGTTTTCTAATTCCTTTTCGTGTTAGTTCCCGCACCCTGGCGCGTTCGCCCCATAAGAGGTAGCGTAATTCTTGGTTGGGTGCAAGTTGGCACAATTTATCTAATTCAGCTTGGCGTGAGTCATCCGAAGTAAAAGAACCCAAATGAATTGTCAAACTTTCTTGATAGGGTAAATCTTTCAAGCCCGCCTCAAGAGCATCAAATATGGGTTCGACTTCTTCACTACGAAGAGTGGAATGAATGCCCTTGCACTCCCAGCCGAAGACAATTTGGAAAGCGTTCAATCCTTTTCTCTTAACGTAGGCTCCAATCCGACGACCGCCTAAACGAATTACCAGCATTGAAGCAAATTGAAACCAGTCTTCAATGGGAGTGTAGCGAATTGTATTTTCTCCGTTATTAATGGAGCGTTTGCCTATTTTTGTTTTAGCTTTTATTGCCGTTTTCATGGGGCATTACCCTCTCTTGTTTCGCCGTCGGTTTTTAGAGCTAGATAGTTTGACCTTGGCTTTGACATCAGCACTGCTAGTGTTAAGAATCTGCTGGTATTGTGCGTAGCCTCTCGTCCAAGTTGGGGTAGAGACAAACTTGGACATATAGCGCCAGGTTTTACTCCCAGTCAGTACCCACCAAGTTGCCATACCCCAGCCAGCTACAAGACAAGTCCACAGCCAGGACAACCTAAAAACGACTTTGCAAACGTAATAACTGGTCAAAAATATTGCCGTCCAAGGTACCACTTGATCTGCTGGGAATGGCCCGACTTTGGGTGCAGTTCCCAAACTGGGATTAACTGCTCGAAACTTCTTTGAATTCTGGTCAAGCATTATGGGTTAGCACCTCCACCAGTACCACCGCCAGTAATCAATGCAGCCAAAATGTCTCCTAACGTCACAGTAATTAAAATAATCAGAGGAGTACGAGCGAGGGTTTGCCAATCTTCATCGTTTCTCGCAGCGGCAATAACCCGAACTAGGGAGACAGCTAGATAAAGAACAAAGATGGCTCTGAGGGTATTAAAAACCAAGTTGTAAATATCAGTTCCACCACCACCAGCGCCGCCGTTAATTGGGAAGCTGGAGCGCAACCAAGATTCAGCCTGATTGAAAAATTGAGCCTGTGCTGGAGCTGATGTGTAGTCCAGAAAAAATACAGTCACAACCGCACAAAATACCAGCAGGGGCAGACTGATTTTATATTGGTTTCCCCACCTTTGAGTCCAATTAATAAACTTAATTGACTCTGGCTGAAATCCAATAATTGCAGTTCCAAGCAAAGCTATAATAAAGCCAAAAAAACTAGCAAACTTTGCCGTCACAATCATATCTAGAAACAAAGCTGCTGATGCGCCGAACATTAGAGTGCTTACAGGCACTCGGCTGAAAAATTGAGGTTTTTTAAAACTGTGGCTGGGTATGTAGAAAGAATGCTTTTCAAGCATGACAGTTATAAGTAAATGAATTAAATTCATTTACTTGATAACTAATTTAGAAATGTGTAATCTTCATTCACCAGTCAGAAAAATTTTAGGTCTATCTAAAGATAGGTACAGATATTTACTGCTTAAAGGAAAATTTGTCAGTCTAAAGACAGACCCCGGGTGAGGTAGCTTGACGTTTAGGCAATGGTTGGAATGCTTGTCACGGTCATCTTTAAGGTGCCATCGTGCCTTAAGCTTTCCATGCAGAAGGCGCGAACAAGTCTTTGCCTGTACGGCGTTGCTGAATTGCGAATGATTTAGATACCTCAGAAGCTGATTTTATCTGCCAAAACCATTACTTTTCAGCAACGCCGCCTGTACGAGTTCTTTCTACCGTAGGGTACAGGGTTTAAGTTTGCAAACAGGAGTGACACAGCGATCGCTGATGTATGCATTGGTTCCAAACACACCAAAGGTAAAGGCTTCATAGGGCAGCAGCGCGATCGCGCGAGCTTGGGCGACTTGCTCGCATTATGGGACTTAGGCATTTTCTAGATTCCCAAAAAGCTGAAAACCTTTCTGAGCAAGGAAAAGAGGTCGATGATACAAAAATGCCTGAAACCTTTGTGAATACAAAATTCATACTCATCCGAGCTAAAAGTATTTCTCCATCTAGGTTTGAAGCCATTTTTGTATTATTTTTTGTCTAAGTCCCGCTAATTAATTCGGTAGCTGAAGAACCGGAGTATAACAACAGAGTGAAAGGATGAGAAAGTGGGAGAATAGAGGAGAGAATCAGGCAATATCCATGCCCAGGAAAATTCGAGAGTTAAAAGCTCAGATTGCGCGTGAGGGTTTTATTTATCTGCTTAAGCGAGGGCTTTGGTAGCCATGAGCGTTGGCGACATCCTCTGCTCAGGAAAACACTCACAATTCCCGGCAAGGATGGGGATGATGTGCCGCTATACCTAGAAAAACAGTTGGCACAGTTATTAACTGAACTGGCAGAGCTAAAGGAGGATGAGAATTCATGAGTCGATACAGCATGATTGTTCAATGGTCTGATGAAGATCGGCTTTTCCTAGTCACGATTCCAGAGTTTGGCGATCGCGTTGTTATGCCTTGCACTCATGGCAAAACTCGTGAGGAAGCAATTCGTAATGGTGAAGACGCGATCGAAATGTACGAGGATGCATGGCTTGCAGAAGGTGAATCCATTCCTGAACCTAGTACGCTGCAAATTGCCTAATTATCATTAACCTTTTGACCCAGCTTAAGCAAGGAGCCAGTTTTAGACTTGACCTCAAACATCAAGTCGGGGACTAACTGAGCATAGTCCTCTGTCGTTTGCAGCGATCGCTCTAGATGAAAAAAAGTGCCTATCGTCGCAATGGCATTAGAGAAGATATCACGAGAGTAAGTATTTGAGCAGAAACTGGATTGGTTTAGCATGCAGGAGGGATAGTATGTTCCACTACCAATGAATGAGGATGGGGTGATTCGGAGTCAAGTCTTTCCAGGCTTATGGTTTGCAGCGCATAACCTATTGACTGGGAATATAGAGCGAGTGCTAGCCTGTTGCAAGAAGCGTTGGCTGCACCAGAATATAGTATTTGTGCAGCAGCTATCGAAGTAGCTAGAGAGCGATCGCATTCACCGCAGACAATAGAGCAATTCGGATACGGAAAGAACGTAGCTTCACCATTAAGACCCTGATTGGCGAAACCGATAGCCAACGCCTCGAATGCTTTCAAAGCTAATATCAAAAACGCTCAGCTAAGCAAGCTGGAAAGCTTCGGCTTTCGTTGTTCCAGTTATTAGCTCTTGGTAAAACTGATTCATCAGCTCGGTAGTAAATTCATCGTTTACCGACCATAAGGTTACTAAGGTAGGGGTCTGAGTAGTAACGGATACTGATGACCAAGATTTGAGCTTGTAGAAGGATGTCTTGAATAAAACTTAACCTTGATGAGAGTTAAATTTAATTTTTTAACAATTTGGCTCTTCAGTACTTAGTATGCCAAAGATATACTAGAGCCAAGAAAAGAAAGAGAATTAAGTGGAGCCAAGAATGAGCAAAAGCCTGATGATGATTGACATATAAGGCACAATTATTGTTGACTATAAGCAGAAGAAAGAAGCTGTTGAGGTACATTCATAGTCATGACGGCGAAAAAGGGAATCAAACTTTTAACGGGAATTCTGGATATAGAGGGAATAAAAGTAATTTCGCAGCGCCAGCATGAAGGGATTGGGATAATTTTACAGATTGAGTCAATCGGGGGAGAAAGTGTTTGTCCTCGTTGTCAAACAAAAAGTCATAGAGTTCATCAAAATCATCGATATATAGTAAAAGATTTACCGTGGGGAGAAAAGCCAGTATTTCTAGAAATCAACAGACGACAATTCAAATGTGAAAAGTGTCGTAAGCCGTTTAGTGAAGAGTTAGAGTTTATCAAGAAAAGAAGAAATTATACAAAAAGGCTAGCCGCCCAAATAATACAAGAAGTTATAGAGAACGATATCCACAGTGTCGCGAAAAAGAGAGTAGTGACAACAGAAGAGATAGAAAGGATGTTAAAAGATGCAGCAGAAGAACTATTGGAATCAAAACCCAGCAAGTTGAAGAGATTAGGGATTGATGAAATAGCGCTCATCAAAGGGAAAGGAAATTACTGTGCAGTATTGATAGACTTAGAGAAGTCTAAATTAATCGGTATTTTGGCAGGAAGGACACAATCAGAAATTAGTCAAGTCATGAGAGGATGGGGTACAGAGGTCTTAGAGTCAATAGAAGAAGTAAGTATAGATTTGTGGAAGGGCTACAAAAATTTAGTAATAGAACTAATGCCGAATGCTCAAGTAGTTGCCGATAGATTTCATGTGATGGCACAAATCAATAAGGAGTTAGATAGCCAAAGAAAGAAAGAGAAAAGAAAGGTAGAAGATTTAATAAAAACCGCAAAACTGCCAGAAGAGAAAGCAAAAAATGAGCAAGTATTAGAGGGATTAAAGAAAAGTAAGTATGTCTTGCTAAAGAATGAGAAAGACCTGAGTGAAGAGCAAGAAAATAAACTCGCCCAGGTTAAAGAGGTATCTCCTAAACTCAAAATAATGCATGAATTAAAAGAGGAAATCCGCAAAGTTTTTGAGCAGAGTGATAATTGGTTAACCGGTTTATTAAAATTGGGGATGTGGCTAGCCAGCGCGAAAAAATATTTTCCCGATAGTCAGAAGACTATTATTCGTTGGCTGGATGAAATAATTGGTTACTTTGACAACAGAACTACAAGTGGTGTTGTTGAGGGCATCAACAATAAGCTCAAGTTGATTAAACGCTCTGCTTATGGTTTTAGAAACTTTGAAAATTACCGAATTAGATGCTTGCTTAATTGGCAGTTAACTGTTGATTTTGCATACTAAGTACTGAAGAACCAACAATTTTTAATAATTAAAATTAACTTTACCAAAAAATTTAATGCTTTTTAAAACCTTTATCGTTTCTTTACATTTAACAAAACCAGAATAGTGAAATTGCTAGATAATTATTATAGATTTAAAAAAGCTTTTAGCTGAAAGGTTGGGGCAAATATTGAACGCAGGGTATAAATCTCTATTCGGTATGAATTTATCAGATAGACACTAAACTGCTTCCTACTCAGGAAATAAACTGCAAAATGAAAAAGAATAATATGGCTAGTATCAATTCAAAAATAGCATTTGCATTTGCTAGTACCGCTTTGAGCTTTGGGGTAATCGCTCCTAACCCCATTCTAGCTGCTACTCTAACACCTGATGACCTTTTGGTTGTTGATTTCACGCTTTCACCTACTTTATCAGCCGTTCCAAATGCTCTTCTACTTAACCTGAATGGATTTATTCAGGTTAATCAACCATTTACAGAGCGAACAGCTAAACTGTTTGACAGTAATATGCTACTGGGAACAGCAACAAATTCAATTTTTGGCACTTATACTGGGCTTCTGGGCAGTCTTTCATCTTCAAATTCTTGGAAAAGTTTTAGTAGCCCTTGGAATTCCGGTAATCCGACTACTATTAATTTTGATTCGCTTGTAGATTCGTCGATAGACGGCAGGATTGAATTTAGTATTGCAACTGGGGAGATAGAATTTGACCTCGATCGTGTAGATGTCTGGCTCTTTCTAGCTACCAATACTGCTGGTGGTTGGCGTATCGATGGATTAAATACTACTTCGGTTCGCGTTGTGAAAAAATCATCTATCCCGGAGCCAGATCCCCTTTTGGGACTAAGTCTCTTTGGTCTAGGTCTTTTGTTGAAAAAAAAGCTATCATCTTAATTCATAAAGATTCATTTAGTTTTATTAAATCTAAATGAATGCCGAAGTACCTTGCCTATAACTGTAAGCACTCGTGCTGAGTTCTCATATAATCTGTTTAACCATCATTAATCCAAAATCGGTACGCCCAAGCCCAAAAGGAGGAATGGCATTTCTTCGTCGTCATCCGAGATAGGCAGCGCGTTGCTTTCCGTTAGGCAAGCGTGTCTGACAGCATTCTAGCTCTGTCTATAGTTGTCTGTCCTGGCTTTGACGGCGTTGCTGCTGAATGTCGCGTTCCATAAAATCAAGTGGCTTTGTAGACAGTTGTTTTCCGGCTAACCATTCACCCTTTAGCTCTGCGATCCGATTTTGATAACTTTCAGATTTTCCCAGAGTAGCGGCAGCTTTTTCCCATACATCCACGATCTGCGTTACATCGCGTTGCATGGCTGCAATAGAAGCGGGAGGCATTGGCTTTCCTTGCTTATAACCCTGCACGACATTGGCAATATCTTTAAGATATTGAGAGGATTTCTCTAAGAGTTGAGAAGCGCGATACCACCAACGGAGGTTGTTTAAATTGTCCTCATTCAAAGTAACGTCGGGGACACTCCCTTTCGTTTCAGACGGCGATGCTGGATCGACTGGTTGTATTGGTACTGACTTCGTTGTATCGCTATTTTCTGTATGGGGTTTAGCGACATCGATTAAAGCAGTATTGGTAGATAATCTATCGTTTGTATTGTTAGTGCTGAACAAATCGAGAGTTAGCTGTACTGACTTTTCTTGCGCCTGCAATAACGGGCTTCTTCGCTCTTGTTTTTTGCTTTTATCTTTAGGAGCCTTGTCCGTTACAAGCTCAGTATCGAACAAATTAAGACTTAGCTGTTTAGCATTGGGTGTATCAATTTCGCTCTCGTGCTGGGGCGATCGCACTCTGCCGCTGTCAGCGCTCTCATCGCGTAGCTCCGATTGAACGGCAAGGGGGTTTTTGCTATCGTGACCAGCGGGTATCGTTTGCTCCTGGGAGATTGGGGTAGACTGTGTTTCGACCTGTTTTACTTCCTCCCATGCCAATTTTGTTGCTTCAACAAACCCCATCGCGTGTAAATTTTTAGAAAATATAGCAGCAAAGCTGGCGTCACAAGAGCGCGACTCGCCCCCCGTAAAAGGGTTTTGTACGGCTGTCTCCTTCAGCTTGAGTTCTCCATGTGGAGCTACCCAAAATGCCATTTCGCTGTCGATAAAAGTATCGCCATTCTGTTGCAAGTAATGAGTTAGGTAGATAACAGGAAGCGATCGCCCTTCTTTGCCATATGGCTCATCGTGTTTCTCAATGACTAAGGGGATATACGGTTCGTTTTTTACCCTAAGATGAAAGTCTTCTCCCTTAAGGATTTCACCTTGCAGTCCAACTTCATGCAATAGTTTGGCGACATTTTTTTCAGCTCGACCCCGTTGCTGCGAGGCTGGAAGAGCAATTTGAGGAAGTGAAATTTCTGTTTGTAGTTGTTTAGCTAAAGGCTCAGTTAGCTTTTGCTCATGGGTGTAGCCGAGAGCGACTGTCTTACCTTCCAGAGGCATCTCTGGCAAAGGCGTTTCTGGTGCAGGCGTCGCACGTTCACCTTCTTTTTGAGCATCAGTTCTCTTCTTAACATTGGTGGCATTCAGCCGCACCTCTGCCTCCTTTTTGTACGCCTGCTCGGGGTTAATGGTGTCTGTCGGCGTCCATTCCTGCTTTTCTACTCCCAGAATTTTACGGGCTACGTTCTTATGGTCGTAAGCTCCAAGTTTCCAGTCCGTATTTTGGGTGATGTAGTTTAGAACCAAATCCACTTTGTCCGAGGGCACATAAACTTTCATACTGTCGCCTTTGGAGATAAATTCACCTGTTAAGGCTAATAAGCCAGGGTCGGTGTAGTATTTTCCGCCTACAGCTTTAGCTTTAGGAGCCTCTAGCATCAGCCCTTGGCTGTCATGCCTAAGCGAAACCATAACCTTCAGATTCTCTAGCGCGCTAGTTACCGTACCAGCTCGCCCCGTTCCCGACCACAAAAACGTTTTAATTTGCTCTGACGTTGCGAACTGTATTGGCTTTTTATCCAACTCCTTCTCTGGATTGAATGCTCGCGGTAGTAGGTAAACTGGATGAACTTGCCCCTGGTAATCGGTGATTTGAGCGAACTTGCCTTTCAGGTTGGTTCCCATCACCTGACCCGATACGAGATAGCGTTTCTCTTGTGTTTGAGTTTGCCGTTCGTCGAAAAGCTCGTAAATAGAAACATCATTCTTGGGATTGAGAAATGACGGAGCAGTTTCTATCGGATTGATATATAAACCGTTACCAATTTTGTCAAATTTGATTGCTAGAGTGCGCGAACCGTCAGCGACTAATAACTTGAGCTTCCAATTGCTAGGATTTGCAGGTTCGGTGCCTGCTCGGTCTTTCTGTTCGATAGCTTCCACAACACCATATAGACGATTCCCTTCTTGGTCAGTCAATTCTACTCCCTGCCCAGTAGGAAAACGCTTGATAATATCGCTTACGGTCTCCAGGTTTTTTTCTATTAGCTTACAACCTTTATTTAGGGCATATTCTTTTTTATTTAGGCTCAAATTAGCGTTGTTGAGTTGTTGCGTGAGTTTCTTAACTTTTGGCTCTTTTTGCGCTAGCTTCGCTCTACTTTGATCGCTTTGAGCAGCTGTTTCATCACCGGTTACAAGTGAATTTAGCTCTTGAGTTAACTCATCCGTCAGAGCAATCTGGGCATCCAGCTTTTCCTGATATTTAGCGACTTTTCCTTGAGCTATAGCAATTTTTGGCGATTCTTTTTGCTTGTATTCTTCAAGGAAAACCTTGGTTGAGCCAGTGAGTTTGTCTATAGTCTCAACGGCGCGCTCGCGCCCCCTATCTCTTACGTCCGAACGCTCGTAATCGTCATGGTCGGCTAAGTCGTCGATTGGCTCAAAATCTAGTTCCCGGCGGACGGCATTGACGACTTGCAACATCGTGTTGGGTTTTCGCCCTGTCTTCGCCATCACCTCAACCAAATAAGCGGGTGCAGCAAAGGGGCTGTCTATCTCTGGCTGACCCGAGTTGAGAACCAAGCGAGAAATTGGCTTGGCTTGAAGATCCAATTTTTGGGCTTCTAACTCGTTTTCTCCCAAAGCATTTTTTTGAGCTAACAGCTCTTGATAATCTGATGCCAGGGTGTCGTAGAGCCATGCTTGACGCGCCAATGATGGGTAAGGATTTTCCTCACTAGGGGGTTCGTCCGAGACGAGCATACTTGCTCTAGCCGTCACTTTCTGAATTGCTTTTGGGTTAGTCCCGCTCTTATACTCATCTTTGTCTTCAGATAGCATTAACGGTTCATCCAAAGCGGAGTGCAGCCCTGGATTTTCTATCATCAATTTCTCGGCGACTTCATTGCCATATTGATTGATGAAGTCGGGCATCTCCACAAGTCCGAAGCTGGATGTCCGGTTGCCAGTTGTGTTGGCTTTGAGATGTGCCATTTTTTTCATCAAAACGGCAACAGCTCTTTCCTCGGTTGGTAAGTCCTTACCCACTACCAGATGGAACATCGGCAGCCCAAATGTGCCGGAAACTCTACCCCAGACGGGTTTCCCTTGCTTGTCTATACTGTCTGGTTGGTGAATCGCAGGATCGACTTGTCCGGTGCGGTGCGATCGCCCAATACTCTGCTCGACTTGATTCACATCAAGATGCGGTTGGATGATGTACATAGCTCGCTGCCTTTGGTCAGCAACAGTCCGCGCCGCGTGTAGACTGTAGCCCGTTGTACTGTTCGTAATGACGGCATCAATTTCGCCATTTTGAAAGGCTTCCATCACCCGTTTTTTCTGAGCAGTACCATGCTCTCTAGTGCCATAAGTCAGGACTCCTTTTTGGATGCCCGCCGCCGAGCCATATTTAAGGATACGAGTGCGTCCGGTGATTTCGCCAATGGAATAACCAGCATCCTCCACTCGCTGCTTAAAGTAATCAATCGGAGAAATGGGTATTTTGCTCCAATCGCTGGACTCAATTGCTGCCTTAGCTCGGTCGAAAGCTCTGGCCGCCGTTTCTCCCAGCTCTTCATCGCTCAGGCGATGGGTGCGAACTTTTTGCTTTCCTGTCAGTTCATCCAAATAAGGTTCGGTAATTTTGATGGTACGCGCCTTTTCCAAGTAACGCACGAACAACTCCCCCGCATCGAGGTTGACCGTATCGCCTACTTTGATGCGTTGCATGGGCGAGTCGGGAAACTCGATATTATGGGCATCCGCAACTTCGTTATGAGTGTTGATAAAGTCTTCTGTCAATGACTCCATCGTGTTGAACAACATTACAATTGGCTTCCGTCCTGCTTCGATGTCGGCAATCACCTCAGTTGCTGTTGCGTCCACCTTGAGAGCCAACGAAGTGACAGCATTTAAGTTATGGAGGACAGAGGTAAAAATTGTACTGGTGGCTCCAGCTTCTCCAAGCGAGGGTTCATTCTCTTTGGCTTTTTCCCCAGCTTCTGCCAAACGCGAGCTGATATCGTCTACCACTTCTCTTTTTAACTTGTCGAACTGCCAAATCAGATTCAAAATTTTGGCACTGTTTTCTGCACTTGACAAACTAACTGGAACTTTTTTAATACCAAACTCAATGCCTTCATAAGACTTCTCACAACGGATGCAACCACCAGATTCTGCCCATTTAGCAAACATCATCTGTTGAAGCGGTACGCCACCCGCTTTCAAATGCTCTTTGAATTCCTCTTGCGATGGTGCTGCGTATTTGAAATCAGTTGTTTCGTAGAACAATCGAGCAGCGATAATTGGATCTTTAATTGCCGTTGCAGATGACGCCACAAACCCCGGCACTCGGTTAACCAGTTTTTGAAAAAATTCAGTACAAGAGCCAATATAATCTTCCTGCTGTTCTCTGGCTCTTTCAGCCTTGGTCTTAGGACACTGCTCTCCGCTAGCACCGCCTGCCTTGTGCGATTCATCGAGGATAAGGAAGCTATTTGGCGCGAGCGCTTCGAGCAGGCGGCGGCGGTCTAGGCTAGCAGCTCCTGTTAATTGCCCGTAGGTGGTAAAAATTGAGTCGTAGTTTCCGATATTACCCTTCGCAGCATATTCCCGGATTTTTTCAACGTGATTTGCAGGCGTTCTTAATTCGCCAATTTCTTCACCATCAGAGGTGCGTAAAGACATCCTCATACCATTGTTAGTCAGCAGGGGATTAAAACTGTTCCCCGTGTCCACAGCATCTCGCGCCAAAATATGGCGTTGCATAATAGAAGGATGATCTGCATTCACTGTCAATCAAACCAAGTCTGTAAAAATGGACATCGGCGCGGCAAACAAAACTATTTTTGCCGTGCTTGTGGCAAACAAT
>NZ_JACJON010000060.1 GCF_014695585.1 Microcoleus sp. FACHB-831
GTTGCTGTGGAAGAAATTCTTGCCCAACTTAGCCAAACAGTAATTGCTTCGGTGACGGGATGGGATTTTATTCTGGAAGCTTTATCTGTATCAGGAATTTAGTGAAATGGTATTAATTTACCTGATTTTGGGCTTAACCGAGAAGTATTGACCTAACCCCACCATCCCGGGAATCACCATCCAGCAGACCACCATAGCGCCAGCAGCAACGCCAGCAAGCCATGAAGCGGCATTTCCTAAATTCATAAAGTCACTCTCCTTTGGGTTTGGATTTCTCCAGCGCAGTTGACCACGCTGGTTTGACGAATCTGAGGTAACGAGTATCGTCAGAGCGCACTCGTACCCCAAACTTGGGGGCTATTTCTGACTTGACCGGGGATTTAATCTCACCCTGCGTGTATCGATGCGCCAAGTCTTGTAGCCAAGCTTGTGTTTCTTGCGTGTAGACAGATACCCACCAAGTAGCATCTGGGTCGGTGGGACTTTCGACAATAAATCTGGTATTTTTTATTTCTGAAAGGTCTGGAACAATAGAAACCACCGGGTCGGCGAATTCTAGTTGCACAATGGCTGCTCTATAACCTCGGTTGATAATTTGTCGCGCTCGCTCAATTAGTGCGTCTGTATCGTTAGCTTTGAGTTTGCTAACTTCGTTGCGTTTAATGCTTTTCCTAATTACGAGAGCGATCGCCATTTGTGACCGCAACGCTTCCGATATCGATGTCTCTCCCACCGCTAGGGATTGTCCGCACAGCAAAATTTTCATCCCATAGCCCGCACCCATCTTCAGCAGCCTGCGGATTCCTGCAATAAATTCCCCATCCTTACCGCCCAGTTCATCAGCGGTGACATCCAGTTCATCGACAATCAACAAGCGAGGTTGAAAGTCTTCTGTAACTCGCTTTCCTGCTGTAGCCGCATCTTTGCAAACTTGGCGACGGCGTTCTAATTCCTCAACTTCAGCAGCAACAGCGGCACTGATTTCTGCAAAGTCAGAGCGAATATAAGTAGGGGGAATACCTAACCAGTCGCTCAATTCTCCTGTATTGGTGGGCTTTCCATAGTTGATGTCGCAGATGGTGATAATTCCATCTGGGTTCGACTCAAAGAAGACAATTAAAAGCTTGCAGACTAAGTAGGACTTGCCAGCGCGTGTCTCTCCAACTACCCAGTTATGGGGTGCGGCGAGGAAGCGTTTGAACCAAGTCTTTTCAGCTTTAAGTTGTGCAATTGCATCTTTGATAGGAACAGGTGCTGTCCGCAAGTAGACTAGGCGTGCTGTCTTTTTGCCACTAAGCAACGCCCAACTTAAAGCTGTACCGATACCATCGCTCAATAGTTGATTAGTGTGGGCAGTAATAACCTGAATCGTTTCTGGAATGTCATCAGGTAAGGTTTCAATGTTGAGTAAGGTTTCATCCCCTACTTTCACTACCGCTAGACTCCCAGCACCAATCAAACACAAAGTCATGCCACCGAGATAAAACCAACGATGTTGTGTAGGTATCTGCCAGCGTTCAACGGCATACCCAGCACCGCCTTGTTGCAGCAGCACTGGCTTAAACCCGGCTACGAGTTCCGTACTCTGCATAGAAGCGAGCCATAGAGCAGCAGCACCCAGCAGCACGCCAGCACCCGTTACGCCGATATGCCTGGGTTTAAGGGTTGGTAGGAAGCGTTTCACCTTCCCCCTCCTTCGGCTGTTGTTGCTGATTGCGTAGTATCTGTTCGTACTCAGCGCTTCTCACCAATTCGCTCATGGAGGAGAGTTCAATTAGATTTTTGGTCAGAACAGCAGGAGCAATTCGGCTGCGAAGAGGTGCTGCATTGGGGTCAGAATAAACGGCTTGTAGTGCGTCCAAGACAGCTTTGGCATCCCCAACTAAGGCTCTCGCGTCGGCAATTTGGGCAGGGGTTCCTGTCCATTCCCCACCACTACCGACTACGCGACGCAGGGTGGCAATTTGTCGATTTAGTTCTCTAAGTAAGCTGATTTCTACTGGAGTCCCATTTTTCTTGACTTGGGCATAAGCTTTATCTAATAAGTAGTCGCGACGGCTGTTGTCGATGGCTTGTTGTTGTTTGGAAACCTCAGTTAGCGATTTGTCTAATGCATCGTTACGAGCAGCGATCGCTGAATCAATTTGAATGGGTAATGGTTCGGTCGGACTGAGTGCGGGTGTAGGACTGGCGCTAGCGTTAGGGTCTGGTGCGTTCTGAAGGACTAATCCTTTCCCTGTAGGGCGGATTCATCCATAAACTTGTCCCAATCCCCAACAGGGTCACAGCAGCAATTAGCACGGATAACCGATAGCGATTAACAATTTTGGGGGAAACCGCTTTTTGGTCGGGTTTCTTTAACCACTGTTCGGGTAGGTTTTCATACTCTGGTATAGGGTCCCACATCTGCCCGTTCCATTCGCATATCTGTCCCCCTATCCGAGCAATATCTCCTGTTGAGGGGGTGGGAGAGGCGTTGCTGCTTGTGTCTTTTGGCGATTCGGTGGGGTTGCTTTCAACTACCATTTTTTTGATGTGGCGAATTGCTGCGGCTGGTAGTTGCTTATAGAACCCATTTGAGATCTCAGGAATTGGCTGCTAGCCGCTTAAGCATTAGCCTAACAAAGCAGAGGTTAATCTTAGTTGTTGCATGAGATAGAGTTCGCTCAAAGTTCTTGACTAGACTTTTACAACGCTCCATCCCGCGCATTGGAGCGTTCTATCACCCATCGAGCCACCACTGGCACAAATCCAGATTTGCCTTGCGCTGCCTTCTGTTGTTTCGAGGGCTTTGTCGAAAACTCAAACCTGATTTTCGTCATGATCTGAGGATAAACCTTCTGCAATGCTTCAATCAAATAGTCAATGTGATAGCCGCGATCTAGCAGGATGGTAATTTTGGGAATATTGACGGGTTTTGATTGGAAATAATCAATGTTGAGCGTCAGCATCTCAAGCAATCCCGCATCATCTGAAACATTGGCTTTTGTGCAGTGAGTGAAGAAGGGAAACCCAAGCGTATCAACGGCTAGATGCCTTTTAATCCCATTGGTTGCTTTGTAGAAACAAAACCCCTTCGAGTCCACGCTCGTATTGCAAGTATTTTTCACAGCTTGGGAGTCAATGATGATTAACGTTGTCCACTTGGGCTTTTTTTACCTGCTCACGCACTTGTTCATGAACCTATCCCACTAATACCAAATTATGGTAATCTAATTTTGAGTGGAGTGGGGTGTATTAGTTGATGGCGGGACGTTTTGAGGGATTAAGTGACCTTGAATGGAAGTTATTTGAGGATATATTTCCTTATGAGGTATCCAAGCGTGGTAAGGGAATGCCTCATGCACCATATCGTCATGTATTAAATAGTCTATTGTACATTCTGATTACTGGATGTCGATGGTGTGATATACCACGTGGACAAATCTGGGCATCAAAAAGCTCGTTGCACCGATGGTTAAAGCAATGGCGTACTGATGGGACATTTGAACATTTACAAGCGCGTATATTAGCGATCGCAGACGAAAAAGGACTCATAAACTGGCAGTTTGGAGCGGTTGATGGGTCTTTTTCCCCCTGGGAAAGGCGGGGGTGAAGAAGTTGCTTATGGTGGCAAAGGAAAGGGTATTTTAATACACACGCTTACAGAGGGGAATGGAATGCCTCTTTCTAATTCTACGACTCCAGCCAATGGTAACGAGAGATAGCAGGTACTACCTCTGTTAGATAAGGTAAAACTAAAAACTTTAAAGCGCGGTAGACCACGCAAACGGCTCAAGGTACTGGCTGCTGATAAAGGTTACGACTCCAAACAACAACGTGCCAATTTACGTAAACGGGGCATTCGACCTCAAATACCAAAACGAGCTTGGAAAACAAAGAAAAACAGAGGCAGACCCATCAAAATTTCTGCTCCAAGATTTCAGCAAGAGCGTTGTTTTGCTTGGTATCAAAGGAAATATCGTCGTTTGGTTGTCCGCTGGGAACGACGTAAAGTATATTTTGATGCATTTCTTGACCTTGCTACTATACATATTTGGATTCTTTGAATCCTATTAGTGGGATAGGTTCTTGGCTGCGATTCATGCGACGGCTATGTTTATTGCCGTCAGTGTAGGTTTTTTCAATAAAATCTATCCAATACTTGACGCTAGGCTGCCACTGCCTTTTCCCCCGATGCTTACCAGCATCTGAACGCCCAGCTTTTGCTATGGCTGCTAATCCTTCTTTCTGAGCTTTGGACAACATTCGGGTGATAGTTCGAGGATGCTTCCCTAACTTTTGCGCCCACTGTTTGACACGTTCTTGTTTGCTGCCTTCAGCAGCATTGCGGATATCCTCTATCGCTTCCATTTTCAGGAGGATTTCTCTTTGAGTCTGGGCGTCCTCAATCTGCTCAATCCAAATAAAATGACCTGGCTGAGTAGCAGCCATTAACTCAGTATTTGGGGTTGGCACATTATGTTCAACTGGCATTCGTCTAACTTTTACCATAAAAGGCATTTAATTATTTAAGCCTATTCGGGTGATTCTTTCAATAAAAGGCATATATCTATTTAAAAACCCCTGAAGAATAAAAAGCTGTGCCAAGCCGCTTATCTCCTTATCTATAAGGCTTTTAGCTTCTGACACAGGGAGGCACTAATTCTTTAAAACTGACAAATAATTCTTTAATGGACAGTTGGCCGTGGAAAGTGAAAAGCGCAAAGCGTCTGACGGAAAGCATCTTCAAGAGCAGATGCTTATATAGCGTTTCTCAAATAAATGAGGTACAGTAGCAGGAGTGAGTAAACCAATTACAAATGTCTTTAAGGGAGACTTGACTAATAGCATGACTAATCGCTAAATCTAGAGCTTGATAAGTTCTTGGGCCTAAAGAACGAAGCGTGTTTTTGACTTTCGACCAAAAGTTTTCAATCGGGTTAAAGTCTGGAGAATAAGGAGGTAGATAAATTAATTTGGCTCCAACTTCTTGCAGAGCTTGTTCAAGTTGTTTACCTTTGTGAATAGTGCTATTATCCCAAACAACAGTTGCTCCATTCCAGAGATTAGGAACAAGTTTTTGTCTGACAAACGCTTCAAAAGTTAAGCCGTCGGTTGCTCCTAAAATATTGATGGATGCTACAATGCCTTTGAGTGAAATCGCTGCAATCATCGAGACATTTTTACCTCGTTTTTGGGGGCGAGTCCCATAATCTCTTTGACCTCGCAGCGCCCGAGCATATAATCTGACAAAAGCTAAGTTCACTCCAGCTTCATCCAAAAAAATCAGGTCTTCTACGGGAACATCCCGGATTTTTGACCAGAAATCTTGTCTAAGCTTTTGCACTCTTTCAGTATCTTTTTCACTGGGGTGTAGAGTTTTTTTTTACTGTTAGTTTAAGTCTTTGACTCATTCGCCCCATGGTGGCACGACTAATACTAATACCCGTTTTTTCCTCCAGCATCAAACACAGTTCCTGGAGAGTCGCATCATTGTTTTCTTCGATTAAGTCTGCCAGCACCTGCAAATTGTCTGGAGTTAATTTGAGCTTCACTCCCCCATTGAAAGGTTTTGGTGATAGTTCTCTTGTCTGACGATATTGCTTAAGTAACTTGACGATAAAACTGAGAGCTACACCGAAGTGTCGAGCTAATTGACGTTGAGAAATTTTCTCCCTTTCATGAACCTCAACGATCTTTTTCCGTAAATCAATTGAATATGCTCTCATCCTAAATTCTTTTACTCAATGTTGGTTATTGTATCTCACTTATGTGAGAAACGCTATACTTGGGCACGAAAAGTGGATATTGACATTAAGGAGGGGCCTCTTGAAGACTATGGGTGGGGTATAGTGATGGACAAAAATTACTCTTCACAGTTGTGAGAGTGTTTCGTCCTATAGCTCTAGCCACTTCAGTTAGGACACTGCTTGCTGGAGAACGAATTCAATCGCATACCGTAAATTGTCACAATTATGTAACTGGTTGCGAATTCGATGTTTCAACCAAGCCCACCAGTGTTCAATCCGATTCAGATTGGCGAATAGGGAGGCAAGTAAAGTACCTGACATCCGGCGGATTGAATTAATTGGGCAATCTGACCACCATTCCGGAAAAGTAGCATTGTCCAGAATTACCCAATCACCCGGATGGAGAACAGGAATTAAGCAGTTGACTAGCCAAGTCTCAAAGACAGTGCGGTTACAAGAGCCTTCAACGGTAAAAGGCGCAATCAATTGACTATCCCGGTAGCCAGCAATCATGTTGATTCGACCTTGGCGACGACCAGATTTGAGCGCGTAAAATCGTTCCCCAGCTTTTGAGTACCCGTAGCTATAATCATCTCGCTCATCCATGCCGGACTCATCAACATATACCAAATGAGGTGCTTTTGGATCTTCTACTTGCCTTAAAAAGGCTGCTCGTTTGGCTTCATCTCGTTGGCAGTAGCCATAAGTTTTTTTTTACGAGTGAACCCTATCTTCTGCAAGGCTCGTGACATCGTGCGCTGGCTGATCTGTCCCTCCCATAGTTGTGCCATTTGAGCTTGGGTTTTATCTCCATGCTCTTTCACAAATGCTCTAAATTTTTCCCAATCGGTAATTTTTCCCCGGTTTTGACACCCTTGTTTCGGCTTTGCCTTGATATCTCCTGTTTCGGCTTTACGTTAACACCACAAGTTAATCGTGTTGCTACTGATATTAAATAGTTGACTTGCCTCACCTTTTGCCGAAACTCCTTACTATAGGGTTTCGCCATCACTATTACGCCGTAACGAACACCATCAATTTATAACTTATGTCTTGGCGTTGCACAGAAGATGAATGATTTATCAAAATGCAGGCACTTGTCGATGCTTGAGGTAGTAAATCAACAAACGAATTGACGCTTTGAGCATCTCAATGGACTTGGAATAGCAAAACGTCTTGCGATGCAAGCGTGCCTGCGTAGTGCCGCAAGCGACTGTTTTCTCCCTCAAACCGAGTCATGGCAGTCTTGCTCACCAAATGGTCGCTATCGTCAATCAAACACGGATAAACTGGATAGCCATCAGTAATGTACAAGAAGCAACACCAGCCTCTGATTGTCAACCAGAGCAGTCGAAAGGTGGCAAGAGAGTGATCGCCGACCACCCACTTAAGAATTCCTGGGATTTTGGAATTTACGACAATCCAAACCCAGAGTTTGACTTTTTTGAGCCAACAAACGTCTGTAATTCATCGACTTGAGACGTTTCGGGAATTTCGTAATCCTCATCCGGCAACACTTGATTGGCTTGTTTCACCCAGTTGATCACGGTATTGTGGTTGACCCCTGTCACCCGCTCAATTGCCCGGAAGCCCATGCCATTAAGATAGAGTTTCAGGCAGTGTTCTTTGACCACCCAGGGGTAGCCAAGTTGATTGTTGAGTTTCCCGAAATTGACGACCGCACTGGCGACACAGATAACTTTGGATTCCATTGCGGCGTCCGTTTTTGACCGTTTGGTTTGATTGACAGTAAGAACATGGCATCATACCTCTATTGTGCAACCCCTATGTCTTACAGCAATTTGTGAACAAACCCGCTACATAGAAAGCTATCTAATCGGCTCAAAAAACAGACCACAATGATGAAACCAATTGAGAGAATTTTCATGCCTTTATAGCATTAATAGCCATAGT
This sequence comes from Microcoleus sp. FACHB-831, assembly GCF_014695585.1. Classification (NCBI taxonomy): domain Bacteria; kingdom Bacillati; phylum Cyanobacteriota; class Cyanophyceae; order Oscillatoriales; family Microcoleaceae; genus Microcoleus; species Microcoleus sp. FACHB-831. The sequence goes on from NZ_JACJON010000060.1 coordinate 7,647, forward strand.
GATTGCAACATCTAGAGCATCGGATGTGCGAGAAGAAGCAGAACGAAGAATTTCTTTTAACTTTGACCAACATAACTCAATGGGCGATAAATCAGGAGAGTATGGAGGCAAAAACTTAGTTTTAGCTCCAACAGATTCTATGATGGCTTTTGCCGGATTAGCATAATGTACAGGTAAATTATCCATAACTACAATTGCTCCCATCCACAACTGAGGTAGTAATATTTGCGGACATGAAAACTAAAAAACTAGCCGTATTCAAACTACCCGCCCAAGTCATAGTGGCAATTAAGCCCTCATCACTCATAGCTCCAATTACAGTGATATTTTTGCCTTTATTACCCGGTCGTTCATCATAGACTCTTCCGCCATCAACACAGATGCCATAATGTCTTGTCAGTGCCTTCTTTATACCTGTTTCATCGATGAATATAAGGTTTTTGATATCTATAGTATCTACGCCAAGCCGAAATTCATAGCGCAATTCTTTGACTCGTTCTGTACCTTGCTCAGTTGCGACTAAAGTTTTTTTTGCGCTTTAATTTTAAGCGGTTAAGAGTCCGGGACAAGCTTGATATACTTACTTCTATTCCTTTCTGTTCTTTGATTGCTTCTTGAATTTCTCGCAAATATATATCACTTTGCTCTGTCACCATTATCTTTAATAATTCTTGCTCTTTTTCTTTCAGCTTTGAGCGCCGATATCCTCCTTGAGGTCTAGCAGTTATCTCCCCCGTCTCTCGATACCGACGCAAGAAGTCACGGATGAATGATAAACTAACTTTAAATCGTTTTGCTAAGTCTCTCTGCGTGCCTTCTTTGTTTTGCCACGCACTTAATATCTTCTTTCGTAAGTCGATTGAATATGCTGCCATTTCTTAATAATTTTCTTTTTTTCCATCTTTCAAGTTTAGGATATTTGTGGCTGGTTTGATCTCAAATTGCTGTAGTATCCAATTGATATTCCCAAAATTAGTTTGGTAACATAGAAAGTAACCCTTTTCTTTGTTTGCCATGACGCTGAAAGAATTAGAGCCTCAACTGCTGGCACTCTCTAACGACGAAAAAGCTCAAGTTGTTCAACTCCTATCCCAAGGTAAAATCACTCTAGGGCGTGGTATTAAAAAAACGCCTGGCGTTTGCGGTGGAAGTGCTTGTATTGCGGGAACTCGCATCACCGTTTGGGGACTTGTAGAAGCGCGTCGTATTGGCTATAGCGAAGCTGACTTACTGACAAGTTATTCATCACTATCTGCTACTGATATTGCCAACGCATGGGCATATGCTGAAGCTTTTCCCGACGAAATTGAAACAGAAATTCGGGAAAACGATGAAGTGATGCATGAGGATTTGTAGCTCATGGCGCGTCTCTATGCCGATGAGCAATACCCATATCCTGTTGTAGAATTCCTGCGAGCTTTGGGACATGATGTTTTAACTGTTCAAGAAGCAGGCAGAGCAAATCAGGGAATTCCCGATCCAGAGGTATTAAGTTTCGCAACTAGCCAGAACCGTGCTGTCATTACCCAAAATCGTAAAGATTTCATTCGGTTGCACCGCATACAGCCAGGTCATGCTGGCATTATCGCCTGTACAAACGATCGCGATTGGGAAGCTTTGGCTAACCGAATCCACACGGCAATTACCGCAGAAGAATCTTTACAAGGGAAACTGATTCGCGTTGTGCGTCCTGCTGTGTCACCCTAGAGTCAGGCAAGTTACAAATAGGCGATCGCTGTTTCTTTTAATGGAGCGATCGCTATCTGTATAAGCATCGCACTGGAATAGGTAAAATGGATAAGGTTGTGATTAGAAAAAAATGTTGGGTTTCCTTGCATCAACCCAACCTACAAGATCGGCGAATGCCTACGGCACGCTTCGCGAACGCACTACGCCAATACCAAGATGCTTTCTAGTTCGCTATTGCAAAATTGAATTATAGTGTCAAAATTATCTCTCAATATCTGAACAATCTTGGACGTTGGACTGTTCCCAATGCGAAGGTAGATAAATTTGGGCGGATGACCGTAGAGCAAACTGCGTTGATGAAAATCAGAATCCTTGGAAATAATCACGAAATCATTCGCCTTTGCATATTCCCAAATCACTAAATCATCAGTATTTGTAAGTGCCAAGGTTTTGACATGAGCGGAATCGGGATACAAATCGATAATCTTATGAATAATCCGGTCTGATAGGTTTTCATCCAGTAGCAGTTTCACAAGGATGCCACAAATAATTTTTTCTCACGATCGGCTGCAAAGGCAAGACAAGCTTTGATGTCTTCCGAAGTGAGTTCCGAAAAATCTTCTAGAACTTCTGCCTCTGTCATACCACCTGCCAGATACTCTAGGATATCGTACACAGTGATTCGCATTCCCCGAATACACGGCTTGCCGCTGCGTTTTCCAGGTTCAATCGTGATGCTCTCATGGTAGTCCATAGGTTTTTGAAAATAATTGCTTAAATCTATAATAGGTAATATTTGCCTTGAACTACACTATCATCGTCAAGATAATTTAACATAGACAATCGAGCAATAAAAAAGGCGATCGCTCTTTATGATTGATGGTGCGATCGCTATCTGTGCAAACATCGCTCTCTTTGGTAATTGTAAGAGGTGCGATGCTGTTTCTTTTGATGGGGCGATCGTTATCCGTCCAATCATCACATTAAAATGATGAAAAAGGAGAAGATTGTGAGTGGAAAAAAATGGTTTTTATTGTGTTAACCCAAACTAAAAGGAAGGGCGATCGCACCTGGGGCAAAGACCAAACGGTGCGATGCGTAGCATTATCGCTCTTTTTTTTGGTTGTGCTACGCGAGTGCGTGCCGTAGGCAATCGCTTATGAACTCGTTCTTGCACAACCATCAGAATCAAATTAAACTTAGTTTATGGACTTAGTTTATCAACCAGCATGGAAACTGTAAATATCCATCAAGCTAAAACGGATCTCTCACGACTATTGTCCCGTGTGAAACTTGGAGAAGAAATCATTATTTCAAACCGAGGCATCCCAATTGCGAAGTTGGTTCCGTTTCGTACCTCATCCAATCGACGAGCTAGTTTAGGGCAAGATCGAGGGAGATTTATCGTGCCAGAGGACTTTAACGAGCCTTTGCCAAAAGAGATTTTGGCAGCATTCGAGGGCGATGAAAAGTGAAACTGTTGCTCGATACCCAGTACTGGTTGTGGTGGTTTGCCCAACCAGAGCGATTGAGTGAGGAGAAGATCGCACACATTGCCGATGAAAGCAACGAATTGTGGTTCTCTGTTGCTAGTATCTGGGAAATGGGCATCAAAGTGGCGATTGGAAAGTTGCCGCTGCCAGAACCGATAGATAGCTACATTTCGACGCGCATAGTGCAGTTAGATATGCGCTCTCTAGAAATTACAGCAGGTCATGCCTTGCGAGCTGCTGCGTTACCATTACATCATCGAGATCCTTTCGATCGAATGCTGATTGCCCAAGCTCAAATGGAGGGCATGACGCTTGTGAGTGCCGATCCAATCTTCAAGCAATACAGCGATATTTCCCTTCTTTAGGCAGCTAATTCGTGAAATTTAATTCCCCAGGTTACATGGTGCTACGCGAGTGCGTGCCGTAGGCATATCGCATAGACGTTCGCTCAAGAAAAAGGCGATCGCTCTTTCTTTTGGTGAGGCGATCGCTACCGCCAACGATCTCAATGCTATTCCCTGATAAGGGGCGCTCGCTATTTGTTTTGATAGAGCGATCGCTAAGAGTGCAATCATCGCATTGTCATGGTGGAAATGGATAAGATTGTAAGTATAAAAAGAGGTTAGGTTTCCTTGCGTCAACCCAACCTAACAGCGATTTTTAATTCAGTTCATAAGAACAACCATAAGGCTACCTGAAGTTACCATCATCATATACTCTGCACTTTCCTTGTTCAATTTTTCCCATATCAACAATGCCTCCCAGGTCAATTGTTTTACCTCTAGTATGGTTAACGTGAATCGAAAATTTGACGGGTGAGTCAATAATTGATATTAGTGGGGAAAAGAGTACACCTGTGTCGTAGAATCTTTTATCACCCCATTTGTTATTATACATTTCCCCCCTCAAATTTCGCCAGTTCTCACCACTAGGCAAACCAAATTGTTGTCCTGCTATATTTACACCTATACTGTATCTGGTGTAAATTTTAAACTCGACCCTTGAAACTCTTGAATCTCTACTACCCGCTTCGGCAATAACTCTGTACCTCAAACCATTATGCATATTACAGAATTCAGCAAATTTTATCTCACCATAGATTCCATCTCGTTCTTGATAGTTGCGAGAAGCTGCCCCAGGAAGCTCTGCAAAAAGTAAAACCATTGATGCTAAAACAAGGCTTTTAGAAAATTTCGTCAACCTATTGGTCCGATCAATTACTTTTGCCATATTGAAAAGCATTAGATATTTTTCCCTAAATCGACGCTTTATACTTCTGCCATCATTGCTTAGAAAACAAAGCTCTGTCTAGTCAAAAAATGTTCAATTTTGCAGACAAGTTAACCCCGGATTTCACTCTCTGGAAGCTAGCTTTGTAGTAAAATGTACTAAAATGTCCTAAAAAGCTGGAAAGTGTGAGTTATAATGCACAAAATGTTCACATCTCGCAGCTCGGATGAATCTTAAAGAAGTGTTAAAGATCGCTGATGAGATAGTATTTTCCAAAACGGGTCAGCACCTTGATGATTTACAAGAAGCGGTACTGAGAGGAACTCTACAACGTGAGACATATAAGCAAATAGCTAAGGATTTTGGCTGTTCTGAAAGTCGTGTTAGAGATGTGGGAGCAAAATTATGGCAGATACTTTCAGAAGAGTTAGGGGAAGATGTTAGTAAATCAAATTTTCGGGCAGCAATAGAAAGGTTGCAATTTTCCTTATTTTCAAATGTTGTACAAGATCATGTTCGAGTTGGTAAAATTAACTTTTGTGGAGAAAGTAGACACTCGCCAGATCTACCAAACTTACATAATGAGGAAACATCTAACTCAAAGCAAACTAAAACATCGCATCAAGATTTAAGCGAAATGCCAGAGTTGGGTGCTTTCTACGATTCGCCTAGCGGCGATAGCTACGCTTCACGCACTCGCGAACTGGAAACCCTCAAAACCTGGATTTTAGAACAACGCTGTCGCCTAATTTCGCTTACGGGTATCAGCGGTATCGGCAAAACAACATTAGCAGTGCAACTCGTACAACAAATAAAAGATGAGTTTGATTATGTAATTTGGTGCAGTCTAGACGCATCCTACACCATAGACGAATTTCAACATAAACTAATACAGTTTTTCTCGCAGTCGGAAAAGCAAGATTCACCTGCAACTAAGCAAAAACCCTTACCGCTAATTAAATATTTACAAAAGCATCGCTGTTTGGTAGTGTTAGATGACGTTCACAACCTTTTCTGTAGCGGCGAATTGGCAGGAAAGTATAAACCAGGATACGAAGACTACCGCTCTTTATTCAAACAGATAGAAAAACTATCCCATCAAAGTTGCTTTCTGTTAATCGGTTGGGAGCAACCGAGAGAAGTTACTCAAGTTAAAAGCCAAAATACTCCCATTCGTACTTTAAAACTCACTGGTTTAGATATTGCAGCGGGACGAGAAATACTGAGGAATTACGGGTTAGAAGAAATCGAGAGCTACTCAGCACTCATTCACCGCTACCAAGGCAACCCTTTATGGTTGAAAAGCGTGGCGAGTCTGATTCTTGAGTTGGGAGGATGCGTAACTGAGTTATTAACAGATGATATTATATTGTTGCCAGAAGATTTAAAAGATGTTTTACAGCAGCAGTGCGATCGCCTATCTGAAATAGAAAAACAAGTTATGTCTTTATTGGCTAGAGAAAGCGATGCAATCAACCTGGCAAAATTGTTAGAAAATAGTATAATTCCCTCATCAGATTTACCAAACGCGCTGCAATCTTTATCCCGGCGCTGCTTAATAGAACAACAAGCAAATTTTTACACGCTTCTACCAGTAGTGAAGCAGTATATCAAAGGGTTATAGACCAAACAAATAATTCACCAATATAGGCATTTTGGTATAAATTTACTGCTAAACGAATAAATAAATAGTAAAATTGGATACTTGCAAGCTTAAGTGGAATTACGGATAAGCCAAGTCTGCGTTTGTTCTGAAGTGAAATAATGAAAATTATATAACTCACGCCTAATGTGGACAGGAAGCAGTTTATGCCGAAAATCAAAATTATTCGGGCAGCTTTCCGCGAAATCCAACAACTCTCTCCTTTTGCCCTCAATAAGGTGCGCGAAATTATGCGCCGTTTGAGTCAAGCCGACTACAGAAACACCAAATTCTTAGAGGGATATGACGAACTGCTGCGAACGGAACTGGACAGGCTGCGAGTAATTTGGCAATGGGATAAAGAAGGAGATGTCTTAATCGTCAAGGCGGGATGGCGGAAAGATGTTTACAGAGGCGACATTAAAGGACGGCATAGGGGTGAACTGCAAGTTTGGTCAGAAGTTATCGATACCCCGGCGGCGTCATTAGCAGAGATTCCAGCATATCAGTGGAATCACGAAAAAGATGAAGACTGGTATAAATTTGTCTATGGCGGTTATAGGTATTCGCCTATACTGACGACGCACCAGAGAACAGAATTTAATGAACTGTTGGCGATCGCATCAGCAACCTCAGATACCAAAGCTTGGATAGTTCAGAGCGCTCCAGGAACGGGTAAAACGCTATGTGCAACTCTACTGGCGTGTGAAATACACTCCCTTGGTGAGTGTCGCTGGAACACAATGCTCATCGTACCAGAAGCACTCCGTAGAGATATAGCACAATACTCTGAAGTCAAACAAGCACAGAAACAAAAAGGCTTTTGGCTGGGTACATTTCGAGAGTGGCTGTCTTTTGTAGATCCTCAACTGGGTGCTAGCCTTGCCAAACCAGAGCAAGAATTTCTAGCTTTGCAAGAAGCAACCAGGATGGCTCGCCTGAGCGGAAAACGCAGCCCTAAAGCGCAAGATATCACTACAACCGATGTTTTACTTTACCAAGTTTTTGTCTTAGATGAGGCAAATGGCAAGCAACGCAATGCAATTTATAGAGTGAACGTAGAGAAAGGACGCATCGAAGCACTAAAGCAGATTGAACAAAGATTTTGGAAAGAAGCTTTATCTAAACTGGGTAATATCTGCCGCTTAGATGCTGCCAATCATCTTAAATCGAATTTGCCTAAATTTCCAATTAATGCTGATAGAACGCTTTTAATTATTGATGAAGCTCAAGACTTTATGCTATCAGAGCTACAGGCTATTATTGCTGTATTTGAAGCCTGGGCGAAGCAGGGACATCCCACCTATTTATGGGTATTAGGAGACTTAAATCAAAGGATTCAACCAACAGACTTTATTTGGGGACAGTTGCATTTAGGAGAGCCACTTACGCTTCAGCGAAATTACCGTAACTCTCGTCATATTCTAGAATTTGCTAACCAATTTTGGGAGTTCGCCAAGCAAGAAAATTCTAGGCTCAAAGGTAGGGGAAAAGATTTACCCGAACCTGCAAACCCAGAGTATGCTCTTGAAAATGGCGAACCAGTGCTATTGCTAGAATGCGCGTCTATTACAGAAGCGCATGATTTTTTGAAGCAATTAGATCGGGAGTCTGGGCGTACAGAAGATAGGCGTTATTTACTACACGAGTTAGCAAATTCAGTCAAGGTAATCTTTTCATCTTTAAGGGAAGATTACCCTAATTTGGTGCTTCTGAATGCTGCTGGGGCAAAGGGAAGAGAATTTGAAGCCTGTGTGGCTTTTTGTATATTCCAAGGAACTGGTAAACCGTCATTAGAAGACAGTTTTCAATGGTATACAATGTTGACTCGCGCCCGTTCGCGTTTGCTGGTGGTGGCGACGACGGAAGAAATAGAAAGAATTGGTCGAAAATACTTTGCAGGTTGTGAATTTATTGATGCAGATAGAGCTATAAGTTGGATTACGGAAGTTGCTAGCGATGTCGATTTGAATCGGATTACTGATGATGTGGAAAGACGTTTGTTGGAAAGGTGCAGGAGCGGATATCCGTATTGGGATAGTTACTTAGCTTTGCAATTGGCAGGAATTGAAGAAAAGCGCCTTTACGAATGGGAACAAGAGGCAATTTCTCTACTAAGTCAGCATTCTACCAGCCATTTAGAGGGTGAATTGCAAAAAACGCAGAATATTTTCCTGCGGTGTTTATTATTGCGATCGCTGGGTTGTTCTTGGGAAGCAGTTGCAGAAGCTGAACAATTAAAAAAGAGCGATCGCCAGGAGTACGAACGCTTAATAGAAAGGATTGCTAAAGATTTAGAATTGAAAAATCTTCCCTATGAAGGGGGGAGAGTGCGTTTGCTTTTGGCTGATGGAGAGTCATCAATTAATCTTCCTTTCTGGAAAGAAGTTAGTATCGCGTCTAATCAATCCCAACCTCTTGTAACATTGCTCTGCGGAGCATTTACATCTCGGCTTGACAATTTTCTGCAATATTTCAATGGCTAATGGGTAATTGGTTAAAGAAATTGCCCCAACCATGAATAATCTAAAGAGGAGTAATCAAGCTGACGGGATATGACTAAATATACAGATGAGGAAATAGCACGGCAACTCGAAGAACTCTGGAACACGATCGTAAAGGGGACTAATCGCGCTCTTGAGCTTTTAGAGCGATCGCGTGCAGTTGAGGCGGAAGTTTTAGAATATCGCACGATAGTAGAAAATATAGTAGCTGGGGCGGAAACAACCAAATTAGAAATTTCAGAAATTGCTCAACAAGTCGAAGTGAGTGTAGAAACACTTTGGCAATTACAGGTTGCTGTTGCAGAAAAGGTACAAACTGCGGAACAGTTTCGCAATGAAATAATATCCTCTGTAGCAGAAATCGGCGGCATAGAAATTTTGTCAGCACTGAAGGAAGAAATTAGCTCGGCTCGGACTAGATTAATTGAGGCTAAAATGCAACTCGAACAAGCTGAGGAGTTATTGCAGGGATTGGAGATGCGATCGCAGGAAGTTGCTACGCAAATAGAAAGCAATAAAAATACAGTTTTTCAGTTAGCGCAAAAAACAGCGGACAAAGCTAATGAAGTTTTGCAGGTGCGCTCGGATATAGTGCAGTTGCAAGAAGATATTTGGTCGGAAGTCCAACAAAATGAAATACGAATTGAGCAGAGGTATAGTATTTTTGAGGTACAACTACAAGCAAATTTGACCGCCACAGAACAAAGAATCGAAGCTTTTCAACAAGAAGTAGCCAATGCCATAGATAGATTAAATTCTACTTTGACAACCGTTAATAATGAAATGGAGGGTAAAATTGCCGAGGTAAAGACGGAATTAATTAGAAGTCAAATTAATCAAATTGAGACACTGGTTACGCAGGCGCGATCGCAGGAAGAAGGGGCTATTATTCAGCTAAGTAAAAAATTAGAAATTATAGAAAAAAGACAGAAGTATTTTCGTAATTGGTTGTTAGGCGTAACATTTGGTGTAGGTTTAGCGCTGGCAATTGCGATCGCGCTGCTCAGATTGCGCTAAGATTGCTTCACGCGACCCAGACAATCCCGCCAATAATATGTCCGACTCTACATCACTGCGCGATCGCTACTTGCAATTAATCGACGAAATTGTGCAAACTACCCTAAAAGGGCAGATTCGCTCGAAAGAGCAAGTCTATCAAATGCTCTTGCAAGGCGTTAGCCCTGGTACGGGGGAAATCTTTGAACTTTGTCTGGATGAAAGATTTAGCGCCACCCAGCAAGACGCGAGCAACCGAGGGGACGAACTAAAGCAGGCAAAAGCAACCCGCATTCTCAGAGCGATACAAACGATTCGGGGAGAATGGGAACGCGCTGCTCAAGAAAAACGAGTTTCTGGAGCGATCGCGAAGGGTATTCAAACAATTATTACGGCTGAACCCGCCGAGCGTCTCGCAGCTTTATTGCGAACTATCGACCCAAATCAACCCCAACCATTAAATTTACAACAGTTAGCAAAAGACCTCCAGCAACAGGCACAAATAAATAGCGATTCTGATATTAAGCGCGAACTAGAACAACTATCGGAAGGCTTAACAAATGGTGTCGGCGCATGGATTAGACTGCAAGATCATTTAGTTAGCTGGATGTACGAACAAAGCCGGGGGCCACTCGGATTTGCGGGTACGCCAGAACAACGCGGCCCTTGGAGTTTGTGGGCAAAACAGGTAAATAGTCCTGTACCGCAGGCATTATTTAAAGCATTAGCTTTAAATCAGTCTGTAGTTGAAGTAATTGGTCGCCAGCGGGATATTACCATTAGCGCTTGGGTAGAATTAGCTGTAATTTTGCAATACTTACAACGTGGGTTAGTAACTTGGTTTGAAAAACAAGCTTACGATACCCAAGCGGGGCCAAAATTATCTATTTCCACATTTCTTACTTTTGCGGCGATTTGGTCGCAGTTAGCCGATGCATTTAATCAATCTGTAGTCCTTACTTCTAGTTCTAGGGAACGTTTGAAGAATGGTTGTTTTCAAGTAACGCTACAGATTCTGAGAACATTTTCCCAGCAACCATACTTTCCCTTGTACGGCGGTATTTTTGCGTTGTTGAGCGGGGATTATCTGCGGAATGCTCTAAGTTATTTAGATGAACCGTTGCGGCGAGTCGAGGGAACGCAGGAGAAAGCGCGGATTTTGACATTGTTAGGATTTTCGCACAGAGTTGTAGGGCTATATAAGGAGGCGATCGCGTTCCACGAGCAAGCATTGGAAATCGCACGCACCGCCAAAGATGTGCCTTGTGAAATTGCCAATCTTAATCACCTGAGCCGTACTTATGTTGCTCAAAAAAATTATGAATCAGCTATTAGTTACAGTCAACGGGCGTTAATACTTTCTCGCCAAAGTGGGGAACGTTTGGGAGAAGCCAACGCGCTGGCTAATTTGGGATATAGCGAAGTATTCCAGGCGCGGCAATTGGAGCAGGTGGAACCAGAAGTTTATGAGTCAGCTATCAATTATTTAGAACAAGGTTTGCAGTTGTCGGAAAGATTAGGCGACGGTCAAAGTCAATCTCTTTGTTGCAGCAGCCTCGGAATTGCACTTTTAGTAGTTGAAAAACCCCAAGAAGCGATTAAATATCTGGAAGCTGGCGTACAAGCAGCGCAATTTTCCGGCGATTTGTACCTGCAAGGATTAAACTTGGCTAACTTAGCTGAAGCTCACTATAATTTACAAAACAAAAAGCCAGCAATCTTTGCTGGTTGCTTGGGAATGTATTTTTTAGAGCAGATTGCTTCTAATGAGTGGCGTCAACCAGCGGGATTGCTAACAATTTTGCAGGGACAGATGGGAGTAGAATTTCAACTTGCAATGGAGAATACTCGCTCTCAAATCATTCCTATAATTGGCGTGGATGGCTATGACCACATTATGCAATTGTTGGAACAATATCAGCGCTCAATAGAATAATAGGAGGTAGCAGCCCTCCCAGCCTTCGTTCCCAGGCTAGAGCCTGGGAACGAGAAGATCGAGGCAGAGCCTCGATTAACGAACGACCCATTTAATAACGAACCTTAAATATGAATTTACCCGCATCCAGCCGACTGCAATTTACTCCCGATTTAAACATTTGCCGCGTATTAAATGGGATGTGGCAGGTGTCTGGCGCTCACGGACGCATAGATGCAAAATCCGCTATCCAGAGTATGTTTAAATACATGGATGCGGGTTTTACAACTTGGGATCTTGCAGACCATTATGGCCCAGCAGAAGACTTTATTGGCGAGTTCAGAAAACAACTTGTTGCAACGAGAGGTGAAGAGGCTTTATCCAACCTCCAAGCATTCACCAAATGGGTGCCAAGACCGAATAAAATGACTCGTCGGTTGGTTGAGGATAATATTAATATTTCCCTGAAAAGAATGGGAGTGGAAAGCCTCGACTTAATGCAATTCCATTGGTGGGAGTATCAGGATACAAATTACCTGGATGCCCTCAAGTATATGTCGGAACTTCAGGCTGAGGGGAAGATTAAACACCTAGCTTTGACTAACTTTGATACTGAACATTTAAAAATTATTGTTGACAGTGGCATCAAGATAGTATCCAATCAAGTCCAGTTTTCTCTAGTTGACCGCCGTCCGTTAGTAAATATGGCGAAGTTTTGCGAGGAACACGATATTAAACTGTTCGCTTATGGAACGCTGTGCGGCGGTTTGTTGTCAGAAAAGTATTTGGGAAAACCGGAACCACGAGGGGGAGAACTGGCGACGGCTAGCTTGAGAAAATATAAGAATATGGTGGATGCGTGGGGAGGTTGGAGCTTATTTCAAGAGTTGCTAAATGCGCTAAAGCAGATTGCTTCAAAGCATGGGGTGAGTATTTCCAATGTAGCCGTAAGATATATTTTAGATCGACCAGCAGTTGGGGGCGCGATCGCGGGCGCTAGGCTAGGAGTATCCGAGCATATTGAAGACAATGCCAAAGTGTTTAATTTGGTATTAGACGCAGAAGATTATGACCAAATTAATGCTGTAGTGGATAACTCGCGGGATTTGTATCAAATCATCGGTGACTGCGGCGATGAATATCGGCGATAACATTAGCGTGGGCACTGCCGTGCTACTAAAACTAATATGAGTGAAGAACGTAGTGAATTATTAGCAGCAAACGAAGCTTTTTATAGAGCATTTGAGAAAAAGAATATCGAAGCCATGACTGCCGTTTGGTCGCAAGGAACAGGCAGCCTTTGCATTCATCCCGGACGCGATGTGCTGCGCGGGTGGAAAGATATTCGCTCCTCTTGGGAAATGATTTTTAAAAACACAAACTATATTGAAATTGAGACAGATATTATCGCCACCGAGGTTAGGGACAATCTCGCCTATGTTGTTCTGGTAGAGAATGTCTTTCAAGTTATGGGTGGTAGAAGAGTAAAGGGACAATCGATGGCGACGAATATCTTTGAGCGAATGGCTGGGAAGTGGTATTTAGTCAATCATCACGGTAGCCCGGTGATGAGGTAAAAAAGTTATCTTTAGCTAGTGCCGAGGAATATTATGCCCTATCTGCTGATTTGATTCGGGCGACCTTGGAATTTTTTAATTACCTGCGGGCAAGGCTTGCATAATCCAAAATATAAAATCTAAAATCCAAAATGTAATTAGGTGGCGTGGAGAGATTTCCACACCCATTACAGCACAGTCGCCTCTTTTAGCTGTTTGTTAGACTAAATAAGCGCAAGATTTGTCAGTCAACCAGCCGAAAGACGGCAGCAAATGAGGCTCTCCATGCATCCAAGTACCCTTCTCCTCTCGAAAGAACTCCCCACCCTAAAATACACCTCTACAACAGAGCGATTCGATGCAAGCTGGGAAGCACCCCTGGCAACCCTCCTGGGATTAGGACGCGCCGCTGGTGCTGGCTTCATTGAATTCTTCTTGGAACGTGTCAATTATATTAGCTGTCTGGCGGAAGACGACACCATAACCAGCATTTCACCGCGTCTTTCAACAGGCGCTGGTGTAAGAGTATTTTTAGGTAAAGCTGATGCTTATGTCAGCACTAACGATCTTACATTTTCAGGACTGAAATCCGCTTTAGAAAAAGGTCTTTCAATTCTGGGATTGCAACTCCCTGCTGCCAATTCTTATATCCCAGAAATCAACTTAGAGCCGCTGCGAGACTACGCCATCCTCAAAGGCAAAGAAGCGTGGCTTCCTGAATGTAGCTCGATGCGAGAAATGGGAGAAGTTTTGCTAGATGCTAATGGGAATTTGAAGCAAAAAGCAAGCCACGCACAATCGAGACGCGCTGTTTATTTCCGCGATTGGCAAGAAGTTTTAGTAGCATCCAGCGATGGCACTTTTGCCCGCGATATTCGCCTTACTCAGTCTGTTGGATATAACTTGTTGTGTGCTGATGGTGCTAATCGTTCATCCATTGGTAAGCGCGATGGAGATACTAGCAACCCAGAATTTTTGAGAGGATGGGATTATGAATCGTCAGCTGAAGAAGTAGCGATCGCTGCTGGTAAAATGCTCTACGCTGATTATGTAGAATCCGGCACTTACCCCATCATCATGGCGAATCACTTCGGCGGGGTAATATTCCACGAAGCCTGCGGACACCTGCTAGAAACCACTCAAATCGAACGCGATACCACTCCCTTTGCTGATAAAAAAGGCGAAAAAATTGCCCACGAAAATCTAACAGCATGGGATGAAGGACGTTCTACCAGCGCCTTCGGTACAATCGACATGGACGATGAAGGAATGCCCGCCCAAAGAACGCTCTTAATTGAGAAAGGCATCCTCAAAAACTTCATAGCAGATAGAGCGGGTTCCCTGCGAACCGGACACCCCAGAACTGGTAGCGGTCGCCGTCAAAACTATACCTTTGCTGCTGCTTCTAGGATGCGAAATACTTACATTGGAACCGGAGATTATTCCAATGAAGATTTATTCGCATCTGTAGATAAAGGCATTTACTGCAAGAAAATGGGCGGCGGTAGCGTAGGCGCTACAGGTCAATTTAACTTTGCCGTAGACGAAGCTTATCTAATTGAAAATGGCAAACTAACAAAGCCGTTGAAGGGAGCTACGCTCATCGGTGAAGCTAAAGAAATCATGAACAAAATTTCCATGTGTTCGCAAGATTTGGGACTTGCAGCAGGCTTCTGCGGCTCCGTCAGCGGTAGCGTCTATGTGACAGTAGGACAGCCGCATATCAAAGTCGATTCTATTACCGTCGGCGGAAGATAAACAATTTCCATCTCTCGTTCTCAAGCTCCGCCTGGGAACGAGAAAAAATCTAAAATCTAAAATTCAAAATCGCTCATGCCTAATATCAACGAGATTGCCAATTATGCCAAAACGAGTGCTAATCAGCTTGGCATCAAAAAGTTCGACATCTATGGTGCATCTGTAGATGAAACCAGCGTTCAAGTAGATCGAGGCGAACCTAAACAAGTCAAAGCCTCGAATCGTTCTAGCGTAACTGTTCGTGTCTGGAATGAAGACTCTACAATGGGCATCACCAGCACTACAGATGTAGATCCAAAGGGATTAGAATTAGCATTAAAAACTGCTTACGAAGCCAGTTTTTTTGGTGTTAAAGAAAATGTTCCTGATTTTAGTCCGGAAGCTACTGCGCCAATTGAACGCAAATCTGAGGAAAAAACACCGCCTGCGCCTGTTTCAACGCTGATAGAAAGCTTGATAAAAGTTGAGAAAGAATTGCTCGACGCTCATCCAGCGATCGCGGGCGTTCCTTATAACGGTCTATCTCAACGAGATCTAGACAAATTCTACCTCAACAGCGACGGCGCCATGAGAACTGAAGGCGGTTCCTACACCTCAATCTATCTTTACAGCAAAACTGAGGAAGAAGGCAAAAAACCCCGCAGCGCTGGAGCTTTTAGAATTAGCCGCAGTCTCGATGAGCTAGATATTAATGGTTGCTTGAAAGAGACAGCAGAAAAAACAATCAGTCACTTGAACTATGAAAAAGTCAAGTCTGGTAAATATCTAGTTGTGTTTTCAGCAGAAGCGTTCCTGAGCCTACTTGGTGCATTTTCCAACCTGTTCAATGCTCAGAATATTCTGGATAATCAAAGTCTCTCAACCCCTGAGTCTTTAGGCAAGCAAATTGCTTCTCCCCTGCTTTCAGTAGCCGACGATGCGCTGCATTCCAGTAATATTGGGGCAGAAACATTTGATGGCGAAGGAACTCCAACCCGCCGAATTGAGTTAATTACAAATGGCTCTTTAAGCGGATTTATCCACAGTGCGGGAACGGCTAAAAGAATGGGGCAAAACCCGACAGGACACGCGAATATTGGCGCTAAAGTAACTGTCAGTCCGCACTTTTATCATGTGTTTTCAGCAACTCCTGCTGAAAAAGAGTACAGTCTTGATAATGCCGAAAATGTCATTTTAATAGATGACCTCCAGGCTCTCCATGCAGGCGTACAAGCGTTGCAAGGCTCGTTCTCTCTGCCATTTGATGGGTGGATAATTGAGAACGGAAAGAAGACGAGTATCGAATCGGCAACGGTGGCTGGAGACTTTTTAGAAGTCTTAAAGTCGATTGTCTTTGTCGAGAAAGAGCCTGAACTTACTCCTGGTGGTGTGTGTCCCAGAGTATGGGTTGAGGGCTTGTCCATTACTGGAGAGTAATATCTATTTCTCCACGAATAGCCAGGGGTTATCACCCTTGGCTATTTTCTTTTAGAGACGCCGATTTATCGCGTCTGTGTTAGAACTAGCCATTTTTCTAGGTAACTTCCTACCCATTCCACCGATGTCGCTCATCCCTACAACGCGACAAGATTAAAACATCCGGGACAAGACAATTTTGGATTGGGGTGAGATCCCCCCAACCCCCCTTAACAAGGGGGGCTGTAAAAATACAAAATTGCTACGTCCCGCCTAGTTGTAAATTGGTGGACTAATTAAATGTCTTCGTCATCAAATGAGAGTAATAGTACATTACTCGCCCTGTCTAATAATTTAGCCGACGCTGTAGAGCAAGCTGGTTCGGCTGTTGTGGCAATAAATGGGCGATCGCGTTTCTCCTCTAGCGGCATTATCTGGCGACCTGGGGTAATCGTCACCTCTGATAGTATGTTGAGGCACGATGAGGATCTCGCTGTCACGCTTCCCGATAATCGCACCGTTTCCGCGCTACTTGCAGGACGCGACCCCGGTACTGATGTAGCCGTCATCACGTTGCAAGATGTGGATCTACCCGCCGCAAGGATTGGCGATACGTCATCGCTTAAGGTTGGTAATATCGTACTCGCTCTAGGGCGTTCTGCTGAAAGCGGCGTCAGCGCTAGCATGGGTGTTGTCAGCGTTTTGGGTGGTGCGTGGCGCAGTCAGTCCGGCGGTCAAATTGACCAACTCGTGCGCCTGGATTTGACCCTTTACCCCGGTTTCCCTGGTGGCCCCCTAGTGGATACTTATGGCAACGTTGTAGGAATGAATACACCTGGCCCGCGCAACATAGTTTTGACTATTCCTACTTCTACGGTTAACCGCACCGTTGACCAATTGCTCTCAAAGGGACGCATTGCACGGGGATACATTGGCGTAGGGATGCAGCCAGTGATGTTGCCCGATTCTCTCAAAACTAGCCTGAATTTATCTAATAATGGTGCGGTTATTGCGATCGCCATCGAGCAAAATGGCCCTGCGGATCGCGCTGGTTTGCTTATGGGCGACATACTTGTAGCAATGAATCGCATCCCGGTCAGCGATACGAGTGACGTGCTGGGGATGTTAGGCCCAGAAACTATAGGCACGACAATATCAGTGGAGATTATTCGCGGTGGTGCTATTCGTGAAGTAGCGATCGCAGTAGGCGAACGTCCCAGCAGCACAGATGAAGATGAGGATACTGGTAGACGCGGAGGTAGACACAGAGGGAGACGCGGACACAGGCACAGAGGGAGATAAGATGACTTGCAGTGTTTGTTTCCCAGGCGGCAATGAAGGCGCGGAGGCAGCATGATTTCCGTAGCGGTGAGCAGTCCCGACTTAATTGTGCGTGCCGGGTTAGAGAGCATACTGCGATCGCATCCCGATATTGCAGTTATAACCAGTCAAGGTGAAGATTATGCCCCTGACGTGCTGTTGCTACAGCATAGCGCCCAGGACTACGAAAATCTGTCGGATCTGCTCTATAGCGCTCTTGCACCACCCCCAGCGATCGTCATCTTAACTGACAACTTGCACAACGATTTAGCCGAATCTGCGTTGCGTTCTGGAGTACGGGCAGTATTGCCACGCTCTGCCACACCAGACGAAATTCTAGCAACAGTCGAAGCTGCTGCCGCCGGACTAATAGTGCTGCATCCCGATGTCATTGATGTTCTACTGCCTCCCATTACCTCAAGGACGCTGCCTAGTTCCCCAACTCAGGCACTAACTGCACGCGAAATTGAGGTGCTGGGGATGCTTGCCGAAGGGCTGGGCAATAAAACTATAGCGCGGCGCTTGAGCATCTCCGAGCATACCGTCAAGTTCCACGTCAGTTCCATCTTTCAGAAACTAAACGCATCTAGCCGCACCGAGGCGGCTCTGCTAGGCGCGAGGTTGGGTTTAATTTTGCTGTGACAATGGCAAGGCGGCTACCACACCTTAGATTTTACGGCTCTGCCCACCGCCGCATCAGTTTAGGAGAGATACATTATTAATAACAAGGAAATAAAAGTTTACGTCAGGGTGATGGTAGTTTCACCCAAAAGCCCAAAAGCGCAGCAGTGAGAGAAGCCGCTATATGTTTGAACATTTAACAGACAAAGCAGTAAAGGCAATAATGCTATCCCAGGAAGAAGCACGTCGCCTGGGTCACAACTTCGTGGGCACCGAGCAGGTTCTCTTGGGGTTGATCGGAGAAGGCACGGGAGTGGCTGCAAAAGTGCTGACAGAAATGGGCGTCACTCTTAAAGATGCCAGAAAAGAGGTAGAAAATATTATAGGTCGGGGTACTGGCTTCGTTCCGGCGGAAATTCCCTTCACCCCTAAAGCCAAAAGAGTTTTCGAGCAAGCCTTTGAACAAGCTCGTAAAATGGGGCACAAGTACATTGGCCCGGAACACTTGCTGCTAGGCTTAATCCAGGAAGGCGAAGGCGTCGCCGCAAAAGTGCTGGAAAACCTGGGAATTAGCCCGGATGATGTCCGCACCGCCGTGATGGAGATGCTGGGAGAGGGTGTAGGTGTTTCCTCTGGTAGCAACAAGGTTGGTGGGAGTAAGCGTGCCGCAGTTAAGACAGCAACGTTAGACGAGTTTGGCACTAATCTGACCAAAATGGCAGCAGAAGGCAAGCTCGATCCAGTTGTGGGACGCGAGAAAGAAATTGAACGCACCATCCAGATTTTAGGTCGCCGCACTAAGAACAACCCAGTCTTGATTGGGGAGCCAGGAGTTGGTAAAACTGCGATCGCTGAAGGTTTAGCGCAGCGCATTGTTACCAAAGATGTCCCCGATATCTTAGAAGACAAGCAAGTCATCAGCCTGGATATGGGTTCGCTAATTGCAGGCACTAAATTCCGGGGTGAATTTGAAGAACGCCTCAAGACAATTGTCGATGAAATTCGTAAAGCCGGAAATATCATCCTGGTAATTGATGAAGTCCACACCTTAGTTGGTGCGGGAGCAACCGGGGGTAGCATGGATGCTGCTAATATGCTTAAGCCTGCATTGGCTAGAGGCGAATTGCAGTGCATGGGAATGACAACCCTGGATGAATACCGCCAGCACATCGAGAAAGATGCAGCTTTAGAGCGTCGCTTCCAACCGATAATGGTAGGCGAACCGACAGTCAGCGAGACAGTTGAGATTTTGTTTGGCTTGCGCGATCGCTACGAGCAACACCACAAAGTCACAATTTCTGATAATGCCCTACAAGCAGCCGCTACGCTGTCAGACCGCTACATTTCAGATAGGTATTTGCCAGATAAAGCAATTGACCTAATTGATGAAGCTGGTTCTCGCGTCCGCTTGATGAATACTCAGCCTTCTGCGGCTGGGGAACTGAAGCGCGAAATGCGTGGGGTTATCAAAAATAAAGAGCAAGCTGTCAAGGATCAAGACTTTGACAATGCAGGCAAGTTACGCGATCGCGAGTTAGAAATTGAAAAAGAACTCAAAGCGATCGCTGAAAATAAAAATCAGCCCGAAGTAGCCACAACCTCTCCAATTGTTGACGAAGAAGACATCGCTCAAATCGTTGCATCTTGGACTGGAGTAGCTGTCACTAAACTTACTGAATCTGAATCCGAACTGCTGTTGCACATGGAAGATACTCTGCACCAGCGTCTCATCGGTCAAGAAGAAGCCGTAACAGCAGTCTCCAAGGCTCTCCGACGCGCACGAGTCGGCTTAAAGAACCCCAATCGCCCGATTGCTAGCTTTATCTTCTCCGGCCCGACTGGAGTTGGCAAGACTGAATTAGCTAAAGCATTAGCTGCTTACTACTTCGGTTCTGAAGAAGCCATGATTCGGCTAGATATGTCGGAATTCATGGAACGCCACACCGTCTCCAAGCTGATTGGTTCGCCTCCGGGTTACGTTGGTTATGACGAAGGCGGGCAACTAACAGAAGCGGTGCGTCGCAAGCCTTATACCGTCGTGCTGTTCGACGAAATCGAAAAAGCACACCCCGATGTCTTTAATATGATGCTGCAACTCTTGGATGACGGTCGTCTGACTGATGCCCAAGGTCGTACAGTAGACTTCAAGAACACGTTGTTGATCATGACATCGAACATCGGTTCTAGGGTTATTGAGAAAGGCGCCGCAGGTCTGGGTTTTGAATTCTCAGACAATCTGGCGGAGTCTCAGTACAACCGCGTTCGCACAATGGTGAACGAAGATCTGAAGCAATTCTTCCGTCCTGAGTTCTTAAATCGCCTCGACGATATCATCGTCTTCCGTCAGTTAAACAAGGATGAAGTTAAGCAAATTTCCGACATCATGGTGCGCGAGATTGCCAATCGCTTAACCGAACAGGGAATTAAGCTAGAAGTGACGGAAAGATTTAAAGATCGCGTAGTCGAAGAGGGATACAGTCCTGCTTATGGAGCGCGATCGCTGCGTCGAGCAATTATGCGACTCTTGGAAGATAGCCTAGCTGAAGCAATGCTATCCGGTCAAGTCAAAGATGGTGACACAGCCATTGTTGATGTCGATGACGAGGGTAAAGTTCGAGTAACGAAAGCTGAAAAGGAAGAGTTAATACTTTCAGTAGCCTAAGCTACGGGACTGTTTAGCTAAGATTTAGCAATTTGAAAACCTGGCATTTCTGCCAGGTTTTTTTTATGGGAAATACCGTGTAGTTTGGGTTGAAGAACGAAACCCAAACTATTATAAGCATTTGTTGGTTATCGTAAGCGTTAAATCAAATCTACAATTATCGTTAATAGAGCATCGCGTTTTGGAATATTTTGCTCTAATAGTCTACATCTAGCTAACTTTTAGCTAGTTCCTGCCTTCACTTAATCCTTTAGTGTAAGATTGCAACGGGAGCGTGACAATAAACGTAGTACCAAATCCAACTTCGCTTTCTACTGTAATTTGACCGCCGTGTAGTTCAACTGCTTCTTTCACAATATTTAGCCCAAGTCCGGTTCCAGAAATTTTCCCTGTATTGCTACACCTATAGAAGGAAGTAAATAGCTTTGCTTTGTCTGCTGCTGGAATACCAATACCTCGATCTTGAATGCGGAACGTCGCGCTTTTATAGTCACAAATTAAATCGAATTGAACATTACCGCCTTCGGGGGAATATTTAATAGCATTTGAGAGTAAATTTGTGAGGATGTGTCGCAGTAAATTTTCATCTAAGCAAGTATGAGTTGCTGAAGGGTATTCAGCGCCTACGCACTGAGCAACAAAATTAAGCTGATACTTCTCGCCCGCAGCAAATTGCAAATCTTCAACTATTTCTTTGCAGAAATTTACCACATCCATGGGTGCGGGATTAAATTCTAATTTGCCTGCTTCTGCTCTACCGAGTATGAGGATATCATCTAATAAGTGAGTTATACGTTTAATAGCAGATCTAAGTTGAGAAAAATATTGATGTTTTTTATCCTCAGATAGTTTTTCGCTGTACTTTTCTAGCATCCCTGTAACCATCAAAATGGCAGTTAGGGGAGTCCTGAACTCGTGGGATGCGATCGCAATAAACCGAGATTTAAGTTCGCTGAGTTGTTTTTCTTGTTCCAGCGCCTTGCGCGTTTCTTCTGCAACTTTGCGCTCGGTGATATCTTGGGCAACCCCAACCTGGCGGTAGACTTCTCCCATCGCGTTTTTTACAGGAAAGGCGCGAGACCAGATCCAGCGCACCGAGCCATCAGGGTGGATAATTCGATACTCGATATTGTAGATTTGTGGATTGATTTTTTCCAGGCTACCTTTACTAAAGCCCAATTGAATTGCATTCGCGCACTCCCGGTCCTCTGGATGTACGGCATCTAACCAAGACTCCGGGTTAGCGTATACGCTCTCGCAGGGGCTACCCCATATTTGCTCATATGCAGGACTGATATAGAGAATTTCGTTGGCTTGAGGATCGCTAATCCAAAAAACTTCTTGGATGTGTTCTGCAAGTTGGCGAAATTTCTCTTCACTTTGACGTAATGATTCTTCTGCACGCTGGCGTTCTACGAGTTCGAGTTGCAATTGCTCGTTACTTGCTTTGAGTTCTTGTTCTTGCCCTATCAGTGTATGAACTAGCCTGTTGAGCGACTTGGAGAGATTGGCGATTTCATCTTTGCCTTGCAAAACCGGAATTTTAACGCCTGTGTTACCGAGTCTAATTTTCTCAGCCGCCGCCGCGATCGCCAACATGGGGTTAGTAATTTCAGCCGCAACGACCCATCCCAAGACAGCAAACAACGCGCCCAAAGTTAGGTTTACAGCTAATATCTGCTGTTGGATCTGCTGAGCTGGAGCAAAAGCAACATCTATTTTCTGCCGCACTAGCACCAACCACCCCAATCCAGGGTAATTACGATAGCCAGCACTCCGGGCAAAGCCAGTCAAATAGGTGTTACCATCTGGCCAAGTTTCAATCATATAGCTGTTCAACCCTCGTTGAGCTGCTTTAACACTGGCGAGGGATAGAGACTTTGCTGGCAAAGCAGAGGCTTGCGGTTGAGCATTAAACCCTGGTGGCCCCAACAACTGCTCGCCATCTTCCCTGAGAATAAACATCTCCTCGTTAGGGATTAGATTAAATGCGGTTTTAGAGCTACCTGTTCGCTGCCGCAACAACGATTCCTTAATTTCATTAGACCATTTCCAGCTTAGATGGGCACCTAGTACCCCTTGTGGCTTGTTTTCAAGATCCATCACCGGGACGGCTACATCTACAAAGCGCAGGGGTTCGCCAGATGTGTTGGGTAGTAACTTCGCCAGTTTTACCGCGTCATGCACATCGCCTACATAGGGAGCTTTTTGCCCTTTGATGAACCATTCACGTTGAGAGACACTTTTGCCTTCGAGCAATGTCCCGGTACTGGCTCGGACAACGCCCTGGTTATCGGTAAACCCTATCCACGCATAGTCGGTATAAGTGCTTTGCAGCTTTTCTAAGAGCGATCGCTGCTCGGAAACCGATGATTTGGGATCGCGGATGGCGTTAAGCGTACTGATAATTTGAATATCCCGGTAGCGCTCGAACATCCCCCGATCTAGTTTATCGGTCATTTGGTAGGCCACGTCTGCCAGGTCATCGCCTACATTAACTTTGAGCTGATCGCTTACTGTGTGTCCAACAATTAAACTTGCAAATAATGAAAGTACGAGCGCAATCCCCCCAATTGCTAGCCCCAAGCGGGTTCTAAGGCTGCGGAGCAAACTAAATTTGGCTCTAAAGTGGTGTGAGAACCTAGTGATAAGACGCACTCATCATGCTCCTGTTATGCAGAGACTTGGTGACACGGTGAATATCATGTGTTGCTATTAATTACGCTGTAGCAAAGTTTTTTAAGGGCTGATGTAGTTGCGTGAGTTGTTCTCACATATTTTCTAATTCATCATCCTTATAGTTGTTGTGATCTGAGTCATCTTTTGAAAGACTGCTAAGAAATAGTAATATTCTATACACACTCTATTAATATTTATCTTGGTCTATATATTAAGTTAAATAAAATGTATTTAAAACTACATCTATTTATTACAAATTGTGAATTGTTCTGAGAAAAGATATATGCGAGGAGATGGGGCGAGAACAGCGATCGCATAATTACCAATAGTTCAAGTGCAGCTTTTGATGGTTGATTTCAAAGGACGCAATCGCCTATTTTGGATGATCGTTCGGTTTCAGGAATCTATACGCTAGCCGTAGAAAAAGCTGGAGTTGATGCGCTCCTGTCTTGGGGATTCATGAAATGGAACAGCCGCGTATAGCGGTATAAGTTGCGCGATCGCCTTTTTTGAGCATTTAATCAGCCAATTTACAGATCAGCTATGACAAGCAACACAACGCCATCTAATGCTCCAAAACCCTCGCGATCGCCAAACAGCAAATGGTTGGCCATGCTGGGTATCGGGCTGGGCGTACTAATGTTTACCGTCGATACCAGCATCGTCAACATCGCCCTTCCCACCTTGGTGCAAACCCTCAACACCACCTTCGCAGCGATCCAATGGGTTGTATTGAGCTATCTGCTCGTTGTCACCGCCTTAGTTCTTGGTGTGGCGAGATTGGGCGATATGTTAGGCAAAAAGCGGTTATACCTTGGCGGCTTAATATTATTTACAATCGCTTCCCTCCTGTGCGGACTTGCACCCTCTGTTGGCTGGCTGATTGGCTTTCGCGCACTCCAAGGACTAGGCGCAGTATTTATTTCCGCACTGGGAGCCGCGATTATCACTGAAGTCTTCCCCGACTCCGAACGCGGACGAGCATTAGGAATTATCGGCGCGATCGTTTCGCTGGGAATCGCCTTGGGGCCGTCATTGGGTGGGTTAATAATTGGAATATCAGGCTGGCGCACTATCTTCTTAGTTAATGTGCCGCTTGGTATAATCGCAAGTTTCATCATTGTCCGTGTCATACCTTCATCTGCGAGGAGCAATGTCAAACAACGCTTTGATTTGCTTGGGTCGCTGCTAATAACTGTGACGTTGGTTTTTTTCGCGCTTGGCATGACCTACGGGCAGACGCACGGATTCAGCAGTGGAATAACGCTAACTCTGCTTGGCTTTACTGCGATTACCTTGGTAGCTTTTTTAGCACTAGAAGCCCGCTTAGAACAGCCCACACTTGACCTGCGGATTTTTCGCAACCTTCAATTTAGCCTCAGCTTGTTGATGGGATTGTTGGTGTTTATTGTGATTGCAGGAGTAATTTTTATCCTGCCATTCTTCCTAGAGTTGGTTAAGCACTACCCGACGCAGCAAGTAGGTTTGCTGCTGGCAGTGTCGCCTGTTTTGGGTGGAATTATTGCACCCATCTCCGGCACTTTGTCCGACCGTTTTGGCCCGCGTATCATCAGCTTAATCGGGCTGATGTTGATGGTAACTGGGTGCTTTTTGCTGAGTACCTTGGATGCCCAGATGACCGATCTAGGTTATATTTTGCGGGTTGCGCCTTTTGGAATTGGGCTGGGGATGTTCCAGTCGCCCAACAACAGCGCCATTATGGGAGGAGTGCCAAGAGAGAGACTGGGTATTGCTTCGGGTTTGCTGTCTTTGTCGCGCACGTTGGGACAGACGGCGGGTTTGCCGCTGCTGGCTGCTTTGTTTGCGACGTTGACACTGACTAGAGCTAATCTTGCACCTAACATCGATGTTACGGCTGCACCCGTTGAGGCGTTGGTTTATGGGACGCAGGGCGCTTTTCGCGCTTCGGCGCTGATCCTGTGTGCGGCTGCTGTGCTGACTGCGTTTGTCTGGAGGATAGAGAGCAGACAGCGCCACCTTTCTAGGTAGCGATCGCAGTTGTGGTTATGTGTTGGCAGGCGATCGCGGCAGCTAAACTCTTTATCTAGAGATGACAATCAAACTATAACCAGTAATTTCACTAAATCTTCACAAACTTGAGCGCGATCGCTACCTTCGCGGCTTTTTTGCCACTAAGGAAAATATCCCTACGGGCGATCGCGCTTATTTTTAAGGGCGTGCAACCAGATTCCAACTTCAGTGGCAATATCTAAAAGCATTTATTTAAGTGTTTATTTAGTGATACTTTGTAATCTTGTTCGCCAAAGTCGAGTTTTGTAAACCCTTTACAAAGCCTTTGTAAAGTTTTTATTAATTACTTATCAACAGGTATTTTTTTTCTTCCTTACCCGTGTAACTACTGAGGTTTACAGTTACAACATATAGTAGTTAAGGGGTTACACCGATTCCCAAAGGTTGGTAATCTAAATAAAATTATTAGAAAGTAGATTTAAATAAAAAAGGGAATGTAATATTTATGGGAATTGCTTTTGTATTTACAGTAACCCTTTTTGTAGGCGGTATCTCTTGTGCCTTAGCGTCTGCAAGCGGAAACAGAGAAGTACGAAAATTTGAAAAGCAACAGTTATTGTCAAGTCTTGAAATTCTATATAAACAACCAGAAGCTGAGGCAAAGCATCAGCAATTCATTGAAGGTTTAAAAGAATTAGATGAAAAGATAATGAAAAATCAACCTCATTATCGTTACTCACCAAACAAAAAAATTTTTGACCAGCTTTTTAAGCATTTAGATAAATACCCAAGCGATAATTTAGCACAACAGCGATTAGCTGCATATTTAAGAAAATCAACTGGTTTTTGGGTTCGCCCTATTTCTGAAAAAACCTTGAACGAACGGTAAAATATTTTAAATAATTAAAATATAGTTGCCATACGAGAAAGATATCTTTTTCGTATGGCAACTTCATCGTATTAAACTAAATAACTGCGCCTTAATAATATAGGCTCCAAGTTCAGAAAATTGATAATATCTGTATTGCGCGATCGCGGGGGCTACCGACTTGTAATTCTTTGCTTGCTGGAATATTTACACTCACGCGATCGCGGATTTTTTGCATCCAAAGGCGCTAGCAAGCTACTCTGCACATTACTAATAATTACCTAAATCTTGTCTTAGAGCCTAATCTTAGCTATATAGCCTGTCAATGTGGCTCTGCAAAAGCCTTAAACTGCTCCTCATTAATTCGTCCTGCTTCATACAGAGTTTCTGTAATTTCAGATATTCCTAAAACTGAATGACCGCGATAACCATTGTCTAGTAACCTGTCTTTAACTCCTTCTTCATGATCTATAAACACTACAATATCCTCTACCTTTAGTCCAGCAGATTTCAATTTTTCTGCACCTTCCATCGCACTCTTACCGCTAATGAGAATGTCATCCACGATGACAACAGTTTCGCCAGCATTGAAGTTACCCTCAATCACCCGCCGCGTTCCATGCGCTTTCACTTCTTTTCTGGGAAAAATCATCGGGCGATTCAGTCGCAACGATAACCCAGTCGCTGTAGGCAAAGAACCGTATGGAATGCCCGCTATTCTATCAAATTCCAAGTCTTTCAAAATATCTGCATAAGCAGCTAGAATCTGATTGAATACTCTTGGGTTAGAGATGATTTTGCGGAGATCTATGTAGTAGGGGAAAGTGGCTCCTGATGCTTGTACAAAGTTGCCAAACATGATGCAGCCGAGGTCATAAAGCTGTAAAATCAAATCTAAATAAGGGTGCTTGTTCAACAAGCAGATATCAGGCACCCACAACTCGCAGGTAGCACCTTCACGGACAAGCTCAGTTCTTGCTTGATTAATTTCTTTTTGCAAAGTCTGGATTTGTTCTCCTGGATTTTCGCTAACTAACATATCCAGAGGAACGGGGAGCATCAGTCCCTCACCGTAGGCATCCAAACCTGCTGTTAGGATGTCGGTAATATTGCTGCCTTGTGCCCAGATACTACGAGTTAGGATAACTCGTTCGGGAGCGATCGCTCTAACTTTTGCTAAAATATCAGGCTTTGTGGTTCCCACTTCTAAACCCACTTGTTCTGGAGTTCCCCAGCTTTTTGCTTCGTTAACTATTTGCAAATAAAGCGGGTTTTCAGGTGTGGGATACTGTTGCACTGCTACTGCTGCTTGATTAGCAGTAGAACAAAGTACAAAAACTGCTTTACGGTGATACACCAAAAAAGGTGCTATATGATCTTGTCCTGAATAAGGACTTAGAGTAATTGCATCAACTTTCCAGTCTTCAAAAACGGTTCTGGCAAAAGTTGTGCTGGTATTTATGTCGCCGTGTTTAGCATCTAAAATAACTGGAATGCGATCGGGGATAGCTGCGAGTGTTTGCTGCAACAGTTCTATTCCTGGAACGCCCAAGGCGAGGTAAAACCCTAAAGTGGGTTTATAGGCGCAAACCTTATCGGCAGTTTCAATAATAATGAATTGCAGCCAATCCCACAAACCATCGATTGTATCTTTAGAGCCATAGCGTGCGGGCATCATCTCTGGATTTGGATCTAGCCCTACAAACAGTAAGCTTTGATTACGAGCGATCGCTCCATGCAATTTATCAAAAAAGTTCATATTTATGAGTAATGGGTAATTAGCCTCGGATTTATATCATTGTGGCTAGTTGCAGATAGCGTCAACCTCAACTTCAACTAGCATCGCTGGATCGACTAAAGCTTTAACTTCTACCATTGTGGTGGTAGGGGGATTTTCGCCAAAGCATTCTTGATGAGCCTGAGCAAATTCTGCCCAACGGCTGATGTCAGTCACGTATAAGCGAGTACGCACAACATCTGCATAGTCTGCACCCAAATCCTGCAAAGCTTTTTGGATAATTTCAAAACAGCGCTTAGTTTGGGCGTAGGCATCACCAGGTTCAAAAACTCCACCTTGTTCGTCAACAGGTGCAGTACCCGATACATAGATAAAGTTTCCCGCTCTCAAAGCTCGACAATAGCCTACCTTAGACTCCCAGACAGCTCCCGAAAATGTCCGACGACGTTGCATGGTAGCCTCCCTCTAGCTGTCAATATCGTCGCACAGTTATAGCCTGTCTCTTTTAGTTCGCTGATTTTGTAAAAATAGTTAGCAACACCGAACCGAGAAGATAGTGATGATTGTTACAACTCAGTCCAACTTGCAAACCTAGTTTTTCGCGTATTTCCCTGCTGTAAAGTCTAATTCCTCCAGGGGTGACGGGTACAACATCAGTTGCTGTTTGTTTTCTGAAAGTAGGATCGACTAAGTAGAAATGCCCGCCAGGATGCAAAATTCGGCTGACTTCAGAAAATACTTGTTTCGGTTTGGGGTAGTGCAGAAAACTTAGAGTGTTGAAGACTGCATCAAACTGTCCATCTGCGAAAGGAAGGGATTCGGCATTACCCTGGACGAAGATAAGACGAGAGCCAGGGCATTTTTGGCGACGTGCAATCCGCAGCATTGAGGCAGATAAGTCTAACCCAGTGCCGCGCAGGTGCGGGAAGTGCGTTACAAGGCGATTGAGCAGTCGTCCGGTACCGCAACCGAGATCGAGTATGTTGGCTGTTTGAGGCAAATCGACGTATTCGAGCAACCGTTTGTGGACTGCTTGGTAAAACACCGATAAGAAGAGGAAATCGTAGTTCGGTGCCCAACGGTCAAAAAATTGCTCTTTTTGATCCAGAGCATCGTTAGTCATATTATTAGCTATAGAGCTTTAGAGGTAATTGAGACATACTTTTAGTGTGACTGCTTTCCTCACGCGATCGCCCTTGCCCGCAACACCAAGCCGCAAATATAACCAAAAGTTAAGAAAAAATGCGCCTTGCGCTAAATGCGCTAAAATAGGCAACGAGAATTAAATTCGGCGACCTACTTTGTGTTTGTTACATTGACAGGCATCTCTCCGAACTCAAGTCTCTACACCATCTGCTCCTTTGGAGATATTCCATGTCAATTTATGTAGGCAACTTATCCTACCAAGTCACCCAAGACGATCTCACCCATATCTTTGCTGAATATGGCACTGTCAAGCGGGTGCAACTTCCCACAGACCGCGAAACTGGTCGTATGCGGGGCTTTGGTTTTGTAGAAATGTCAAGCGACGCTGAAGAAACTGCTGCCATTGAAGCTCTTGATGGGGCTGAATGGATGGGCCGCGACCTGAAAGTGAACAAAGCCAAGCCACGCGAAGACAGAAAGCCGTCTGGTGGCGGCGGCGGCGGCGGTGGTTGGGGCGGTGGCGGTGGTGGCGGCGGCGGTGGACGCCGCGAATCTCGTGGTGGTGGCGGCGGACGCTACTAAGTTTTGAGATTTAAGCCTGAAGCCTAGAGTAGGGGCGACGCATGCGTCGCCCCTACTTTTTTTTGGGATTTTTTTGCTGGCTTAACTGCGATCGCCCCGTGCTTGCACTGGTAAAAAATTTAGTTTTGAAAGATTTAGATAACAAACTGGATGACGCCCCGCTCTCCATTGGTCAACCAGTTGAGATCTTGCTGGTTGAGCGCTTCTATCTGATTGGGGTGGAGTCCTGCTGCTAGTTCCGACTTGAGGGTGCGTAGTGCAGCCATCGGAGAAGGGAAGTAGCAGGCGATGTCTTCAAAAGGGGTGGTAAAAGGCCAGTGGCGATCGCCCAAGATTCGGCGATAGTTAGCATCCCCTTTGACTAATATTAAACTCGATTGCGATAAATCTTGCTGCAATGATTCGGGCATTTCCCAGAATGCAAGAGGCGATGTCCAAAATAAATCGTCTTGGAGACGCAAGCGATCGCGAGCGATATAATCTTGCAATCGCAGAGCCGATCGCAGAACTTCTTTATTTTTATTAGCCTCTAAAATCTCTAGGGTGTAATGAACATCCTTAATCGTGGCATCAGATACAAAAGTAGGATGCGACTTCAGATGCAGATAAACCGTACCAGCAGCATTGTTAGTCAGCAAAAAATCGGCTAAACACAAATCGCATACAAGTTCAAAACCCGCATTGTCGGCAACGATATCAATGCGTGATTTGTCAAAGCTGGCAACTCTATCGGCGATTTGGGATGAAAGATCTACTAATATATTAGTTTGTTCGGGGAGAGGATCGTTGCTGCGATCGCTTTCCCCTGCTGGCCACAAACTTAAATCAGCTCGATTGCCCCACAAATCAAAATAAAGTAGTTTAATAAAATCATTTCTCATTTCCTCCGCATCCCCCTCAATGCGAAAATTTGTCAGAGCCGGGATAGCATCCATTGATGCATGCAAACCCAAGCGTTTTTGGTAGCCAAATGGATCTACACCCTGCCAATCTCCGGGTTGAAAGTAATTAGTTGCCTCAAGGATACTACGATAAAAGTATGTTTCTGCAAAGAACCAGGGCACATCCAGCCAGCGCATTCCCGCACAAGGTTCTACATATTTAGACCACGATTCCACATCCTCGCCACCGTCGTCTTTGAGGGGACGCACCTTCCCATCGCTCAGTTCAGTCGCCAGAGTTTCCAAGTTTTCAATAATGATTGGAGGGAACTTGTTTTCTGCAATAACACGCCTAGCAATTGCTGGCATTCTTCCGGTAACTGTATAGTAGGCAAAAGAGCCTTCTTCCGAACCTAAAATTGCTGGAGGGAGGGTTAAGCGGGGTTGGTTAAACTTAGGTCCGGGACTGTTTGAGTTTAGCATTTTATCAATTGTGACTTGTGAGAAAAGCTGATAGAAATAAATGCATTATCCAAGCGCGTTAAGCGATAGCTGTTAGATGCAAAAAGGGTAAAGTAAAGAGCATAAGATAGACTTGACAGATAATTTACGATTGCTACATCAACTATGGAGATAGATCGTACTGCTGAAAAATGAGAATTTTTAGCTAAACACGCTTAAATTTAGAGAGCGTGCGAGTTGCTCTAACAAAAACAACCCAGCTACAGAGTTACCTTGCAAATCGAGAGGGGGACTGTAGCAGGCGATCGCGCCCTGAGATGGCACTATAGATAGCATTGCACCGCTTACCCCTGATTTAGTAGGAAGTCCCACCCGCACAGCAAAACGCCCGGAGGCTTCATACAAGCCACAAGTAGTCATCAACGCATTTACCGTGCGGCTGTGTGACAGCGAAATTAACTCGCTACCATCAGCCAATAGCATCCCCAACTTAGCCAAATCTACAACATTTCCAGACAAGCAGCAGATGCGATTGTAGATGTCTAAAGCGGTTTCTGGAGAGTTTAGATGACCAAACTGAGCCAGCATCATCGCAATAGAGCGATTGCATTGATTACCTGTTGATATTACCGAAGCTAGCATTTGCTCATCTAAAACCAGACTTGCATTAGAGCATTGATTTAGCCAGTCACAGAAGAGTTCGCAACTGGGTAGCAGAGATGCTAGAGCGATCGCGCCGCTATTAATCATAGGATTGCGCGGCCATCCCCCATCCGCTTCCAATTGTGCCAAAGAATTAAAAGCTTGGTCAGAAGGCTTCATCCCCACCCGTTCAAACACAGCTTCTGTTCCCATATGCTCTAACAAAAATAGCAGCACAAAAGGCTTTATTACGCTCATCAACACAAACTGCTGAGTAATGTCGCCATAGCTATAAATCTGGCCATTTATACACTGTATCTGAACGGCAGAAGAGTTAGGATTAGCTTGAAATAACCTGGGTATATAGCCTGGTAGCTTCCCTTCCTGTGTATGAGTTTGTGCTTGAGCTACCCAATCATCAAGCTGGCCTTGAGTTAGAGAACTCAGCCCTGTTGAGCTTATCATTTAATATTTTTCCGCACTAGGTAACAACCGCGCAACAAAATTGAGACAAAACTATTGATTTAAAGCTATAAAATTTTGCTCTCAAACTTTAGCCAGTTCATCTAACGCTATATTATAATCGGCAGCCGAATAACGTTCAGCCGATTTTATAAAAGCCGTGACATCTTCCTCCTTGGTATTAAAAGCAGTTACTAACCTTACTATCGTAGATTCTTCACCCTCCCAGCGGTAGAACTGGAAGCCGTCAGCAAGAAGACCTTCAATAACTGCTTCGGGAAGTTGAATAAAGATTTCATTCGCTTGCACCGGATGACAAAGTTTCGCCCCTTGCAAATTGGTAAGATTCACTGCTATTTTTGCCGCCATTTGGTTAGCATGAGCAGCATTTTTTAACCACAAATCATCAGTAATATAAGCCTCTAGTTGCGCTGACAAAAACCGCATTTTTGAGAATAAATGACCGCTGCGCTTGCGACGATAACCAAACGTTTTTGCCAAGTCACAATTAAAAAACACGACTGCTTCAGCCGCCATAGCACCGTTCTTTGTAGCGCCAAACGACAAGACATCGACACCAGCACGCCAGGTGATATCTGCGGGAGTACACCCCAAACTAACTACCGCATTGGCAAATCTAGCACCGTCCATATGCAAGCCGAGATTATGAGCATGGGCGACATCAGCAACGTGCTGGATTTCTAGAGCAGTGTAAACAGTTCCGGCTTCGGTTGCTTGAGTAATGCTGACAGCGGCTGGCTGCACGCGATGGACGACTCCCGCGCCTGCTTTCTTCAGCACCTCTGCCAAGTCAGTTGCGCCAATCTTGCCATTAGCACTAGGAATGGTGACTAACTTCGCACCACCCGTGTAGAACTCTGGCGCACCGCACTCATCAACGTTGATATGCGATTCGGGATGGCAGTAAATTGCACCAAAGGGGGGAGCGATGACTGAGAGGGCTAGGGCGTTGGCAGCAGAACCAGTAGCAACTGGAAAAACTGTAACGCTTGTCTCGAATAATTCCGAGAACTTGGCTTCTAATCGCTGCGTACATTCATCGTTACCGTAGGGCATTGCTGCACCATCATTTGCAGCAGTCAATGCTGCCAAGATTTCCGGTGCTACGCCAGTTACATTATCGCTACAGAAGTTCATCGGGCTAGTTTTGTTGTCAAACGATGGGCTGAACTTCTATTTTAAATTTAGCTAAGGTATTCCATATTTAATTTGCCTATAGTCAAGAGCTAAAAGTCTTGAAGCCTAAACTTTTCTTCTTTTGCCTTTTTACTTGCTTAGACGCTGATTTTTCTGAATTAAGACTTACGCACGATTGGCACAAAATTTGATAATTTCAGTTAAAGTCCATCCCCACATATCCATCTTTGCAGGTTGGGGCTGGGCAAAAAGCGCTAACCGACAGGCGTAAATTTCATGTGGAGGGGGTTTGGGGGACGCACCCGTCCTCCAACGGGGGGATTGGGGGGAGACCCCCCAAGTCCAGGTTTTTTGGCTAAAGGTGGGAATGCGTAAATCCCGTAAATCTTAGCGATCGCTCCCCCCAAGGAATAAGCCAAAATAAATGCATATTCGCACCTCACAACCATAATGAAGCGCCTAATATTTGCCAGTTCAATTTTGCTATTTCTAGGGTCGGCGTCTTTGCAACCTTCCCTCGCAGCAGAAACCCAACAGCGATCGCCGACTCCGACGCAATTTAACCTTGCTAGGAGTAAAGCGACGACAATGCGCGATATCCGCAGAGTGTACGTTATGCCATTCAACGCCAGAGACGGCGGCTTCCGCAGTAATGTCATGCGATCGCTGCGCGGCTGGAACCGCATCCAGCTAGTATCCTCGCCAAAATCTGCCGATGCTGTTGTCACCGGATCTGGACGTTCGACAGGTCAGGGTTTTCGTGGCGAACTGCAAGTTAGAAGCACCAAAGATAACAGCGTCCTGTGGTCGGGAACAGCCTTGCGGCGCGATCGCACCCGCGATCGCATGGCATTCGATCAACTCGTGTCGCGCCTAAAATCTGAAGTAGGTAATTAATAATGTAGTTTTACCAATCAATGGGCTGGCGATCGCGGAAAAATCCACTCGTCGGCCCACCATCAGCAAGCGTTGCCAACCACACAATTGTATCAACCCCTTGCTCTAGCGATCGCGGCGCATTTGGGCCACCCATATCAGTTCTAACCCATCCTGGACAAACTGCATTCACCAAAATATTGGTGTCTTCTAATTCGTTAGCAACAATCCGAGTTAGCGCATTGAGTGCCGTTTTTGAAATTCTATATGCGGGAAATCCAGTAGCCATATCTGCCAATTGACCCGCGCCAGAAGATACATTAACAACCCGCCCGTAATTATTTATTTTCATCAGCGGAATTAACGCCTGACAAAGCAGCAATGGCCCGTATAAATTTGTCTCGATCGTTTCTTGCAACGTACTTACTTTTGTTTTCAATACGCTACCTTCTGATGGATCTAAAAAATCTTTAGCTATTCCGGCGTTGTTAACTAAGATATCCAGTTTGCCAAACTGATTGCGAATGAACTGCGCCAGATGTTCAACACTGTCGGCATTAGTAACATCAAGCGAACGATATAAGACATCTAATCCTTCAGCTTGCAACTTTTCAACGGCAGCATTACCCTTGGCTTCATCGCGACTGGTAAGAATAACCTGGATTTCTTGTTTTGCTAATTGGCGGCAAGTTTCAAAACCCAAACCGCGATTGGCACCAGTGACAACAGCTATTTTTTTGCTTGCACTCATCTGTTTTCTCCTGTTCGCAGTTAAAAAATGCTTTCACCAGTACCAGCGCTGCTACCAGTAACGATAGTTTGTTTGGCTTGTAGTTGCACCATAGTTTTTTACGCCAGGAGGGTAGAATTTTTAGCAGCCAGCGCAGGGCGATCGCATCACTCCCATATTCCCTGGTTTTTATTAGCGATAATCTTTGTTCGACCGCTAATAATATCTTTGGTCATATTGCCTGCCAGCATAGCATGGGCGAGCGTTTACTTCACTAAGTTTTTCAGATTGTCTGCAATCCCAAAAAATGGCCTAAAGATTGTTTGAGCCTGCGTAGCATCATTAAATTGCATACTATCCAGATATACGGGCAATTTATAAATTATCCGTATATTCAACTACTAAGCAAATAGCATTTCATGTTCCCTCTGTTCTTCGTGTTCTACCACAAATACATTAGCGTAGAGCTTGGAAACAATCTGCTTTCCCTGTTGCGTGAGTGATAGATATTGCAGCGCATCCGTAATATAGGGATGAACGCTGTACCAGTAAAACTTAGGGTAGTTCTTTCGCAAATCACCAGGGGTTCGATAGCCCAAAGATTTATTTACGCCTGTTTCTTCAAACTCATAAAACAAAGCGCTGATTTTTTGCAGGTAACGAGGATCGCTGAGTTGACCTATCAAGTCAGCAGCGCGGACTAAGCCAGGACAGTTACCTGTATCTTGATGATCTATCGATTTTGGCACGGGGAATCGAGTTAGTTCAATATTGCGTTTAATCTGTTCGGCATCAATTAGTTTGTGACCGCCAAAACGCTCGTCTATAAACAGTTTTCCCCGGTCTACATGATAAGGGGTGAGACTGGCATCTGTAGAACCAGGTGATAGACGCACTCGCGTGCCATCGCCTGTGGCATACCATCCATCTCGGTCGTCGAGACAAACTCCTTTGACATAGCCAATATCATGACATAGCAGCGCGATGATGAAGTGCAACCAGTCTTCGCAGGAAACTCCACCTTCGCGAATATGCTTGCCTCGCAAGATTTCTTGACCGACTAATGTCACTAAAATGGTGTGTTCTACATTGTGATAGAGGGCATCGCTGTTGGCGATATTTTCTAAAGCCATATTGCCAGCCCAAGTAATGATGTCTGCATAGTGAGGATTCATTCCTCCGTAGGTGCGACGGAATCCTGCTTGTAAGTCAGCAACAAAGGCGTCTATTAACAATTCTGTTGTATTGATCATGTTTAGCCCCCTGTATGTATACCTGAATCAAATTTTGCGATATTTAGAAAGAGCGTCGGTCGGGCTTTGCCTGTGAAGAATTTACCTAAAAACCTTGCTTTATAACACAGCAGAGATTTCATTCACAACTTTTAGTCTTCCTCTGCAAACAGCGTGAAGCAGTCGGTCAATTGAGCTTTTTTCTTCCGCGTCGATAGTGTCATCCAATAGTGCAGCCATTAAGCCATATCGATCGGCGCGGGTGATTTTGCCGCTTATGGTGACTTGGGCAAATAAGTCTGCGATCGCTGAGGGTAGAAGGTTGACTGCTGGTGACATCGTTGCTCGATCCTCTTTGAGGAACTCAATACATCTAATATCCGTCCTTTCTCCAAAAGCTCTCGCGATCGCAACAGGGGTAGAGCGTGATAATTGCGTTGCGGTCTAGTGACTCGAACTTTGCCTTAAATGTGACCGCATATTTACCTAAGAGTGACCGCAGTCACACCCATTCTAAGAGTCAACCGCGCCTAGCGCTTTGAGGGTGGCAACAGTCGCTTCGGTTAAACCAGTAACGCCCGCAATATTCATACCCTCATAGGGTCTATCGCTTCTTAACGTTTGCAAGCATTCTCCGGCATTCACATCCCAAAGCTTAATCGTTTCCTCATCGCAGCCACTAGCTAAAATTTGCCCATCGGGACTAAAGGCGACAGACCAGATGAATCCACTATCGCCGTGCAAAGTTTTGCAGCATTCACCACTGCTAACATCCCAAAAGCGTACAGTACCATCACTACTGCTGCTAGCCAGCTTAGTCCCTATTGTTGATGGTGTAGATGGATGTGGGAGTTGAGTTATGGAAAGGAAGGAAATTACCGCTGAGGAATTTTTCAGGCTTTACGCCGCTGGAGAAAAGAACTTCGGAATATTTGCCCAACTCCAAGGGGCTAACCTCAGAGGGCTTGACCTTGAAGGAGCCATTCTCTGTAATGCCAACCTCAAAGGGGCTGACCTCAGAGAAGCTAACCTGAGAGGAGCTATTCTCTATGATGCTGTTCTGAGAAGTGCCGACTTGAGAAGTGCCAACTTGGAAGCTGCTCAATTGAATTATGTTGAGATGATCGAGGCTAACCTTACTAATGCCAACCTCAGCGGTGCTCAGTTGGATTCCTCTAACTTGGAAAGGGTTAACTTCAGTGGTGCCAACCTCTACAGAGTTGACCTCTACGCCGCAAACCTTACGGGTGCTATCCTCAGGAATGCTAACCTTGTAGGGGCTGATTTGGACAGTGCCGTCTTCGATGGGACTGACATGACGCACGCTAATTTGACTGGTGCCATCAATGTTGATATTTATGTTGATATTGATAATGTTATTCTCCAGAACACCATTATGCCCGACGGCAGTATTGTCAGTAGTCCTAGTAGAGATTAAGGAGGAATCAATATTATCGAGAGCAAATATGCTAGAACTTTCTACCTCTGCGATCTCTTCACTCATGAGAGGTGAAGACAATCCAAGATTAGGAGTGAAGCGATCGCGGATTACACCACTCCAAAATAGTTCTGTGTTGTTTTCGATTCTCTCTTGGGGTTAATGTTCTAGACAAGTAGCCTCCGAGATGCAAGTTGCTTCTTAGCAGGAGAATTAATCGCGCGATCGCTTGAATTTTAACTTAGGTGCGATAAATCAATACCTCTTCAAGCTAATAGCCTGGGGGTTAAATTTTCCCTCTGCCTAATAGGTAAGCGGTCAATTTACTGCCTAAAAAATGCGAGTAATAACACAAAATTGCAGTTTAAAGTCAATCAAAAATAAAAAATAAAAAATAAAAAATCGATATGACTGTCATTGCAGAAAATAAGACAAAACCTGCCGCTAAAATGCCTGATGGGCCTAAGACTCCCAAATGGCTAGCAACAATCAGAGCCATTCTAGCTCCCCTCACTTATATAGAAAAAGCTGCTAAAGACTACGGGGATATCTATACAGCTCAGTTTGCTGGCTTTCCTCGTCAAGTAGTCGTAA
Source organism: Microcoleus sp. FACHB-831 (assembly GCF_014695585.1). NCBI lineage: Bacteria > Bacillati > Cyanobacteriota > Cyanophyceae > Oscillatoriales > Microcoleaceae > Microcoleus > Microcoleus sp. FACHB-831. Next base: position 45,908 of record NZ_JACJON010000060.1, read on the forward strand.
GCAACCCGCAAGCAATTCAAGAAATTTTTACGGCAGATCCAAACCTATTTGACTCTGGGGTAGCAAACAAAATTTTGCAACCCATAACAGGAGATTATTCGCTGTTATTGCACGACGGCGATTATCACCAGCGTCAGCGGCGGCTGCTTATACCCCCTTTTCATGGGGAACGCATGCGAGCCTATGGCGACATCATTTGTCAAATTACAGAAGAGGTGATGAGCCAGCTAACAATTGGCAAGACTTTTGTAGCTCGCTCTTATATGCAAGAAATCTCGCTGCGAGTAATCTTACGCGCCGTTTTTGGTCTTGATGAAAATTCGCGGTTCCAGCAGTTAAGGGAAACTCTTAGTTCTATGCTGGATACTTTTAATTCTCCTTGGAGTTCTAGCTTGCTATTTCTCAAGTTCCTTCAACAAGATTTAGGCCCTTGGAGTCCTTGGGGACGTTTTCTCCGTCAAAAGCAGCAAATTGATGAACTTCTATATGCCGAAATTCGCGAAAGACGGGCTGCTAATGATTTATCACGCGAAGACATCCTTAGTTTAATGTTGTCGGCTCGCGATGAACATGGCGAACCCATGACGGATGCAGAATTGCGCGATGAGTTGATGACGTTGCTGTTTGCGGGACATGAAACTACAGCTACAGCTTTGGCATGGGCGTTGTACTGGATTCACTATTTGCCAGAAGTACGAGAAAAACTGCTTGCAGAATTAGATTCTCTGGGCGATAATCCAGATCCAGATAAAGTTTTCCGGCTTCCCTATCTGAGTGCTGTATGCTCGGAAACTCTGCGAATTTACCCCGTTACTTTGTTTACTTTCCCCCGGATTGTTAAATCGCAGTTCCAATTAATGGGCTACGAATTTCCCGCAGGAACGATGCTATCTCCCTGTGTTTATTTGACCCACCATCGCGAGGATATTTACCCAGAGCCAAAACGTTTCAAGCCAGAGCGCTTTTTAGAACGTCAATTTTCACCTTATGAGTTTATATCATTTGGTGGCGGCAATCGTCGCTGTATTGGCATGGCGTTTGCGTTGTTTGAAATGAAGTTAGTATTGGCAAAAATTCTGCGATCGCAGCAACTGGTTCTAATTGATAATCGTCCCCTTAAGGCTGTACGTCGTGGCATAACTACGACACCCGATGGCGGCGTGCGGATGGTTGTAACTGGTTCGCGCTAGTTATTATTCGTGGTTCATTCCTATTAGCAATGAACCACGAATAAATAACAAGAACGATAGCCTATGCTTTGAATGTCAAAACTGGCTTTAACCGCGCTACGACACCGACCATTTCAGCCTCTACCTGTGCGTCAATTACAGGCTGGATTGGTTTATAAGCGGCTGGCGCTTCTTCGATCCTGCGTTCTTCGCGCAGGGTTATGCAGTCTACGCCAGTTAAACCCAAGGCGTCTTGATTTTTATCTGCACCCTGGCGACTCAACTCGAAACGAGAACGCACTCTCCCCGCACCGTGAGATGCTGAGTTGAGAAATTCCTGATTCCCTTTACCAATCAGCAAATAAGACGTAGCGCCCATAGAACCGGGGATAATTACAGGTTGTCCAACATGTGCGGGACAAGCGCCTTTTCTAATTACCCACCCCGAACCTTCCGCCAAGGTGATATTATGGGGCAAGTCGAAAATCAAGGGTGCTTCTAAATCTCCATAAACTTGCCGCAGGCGCAGGCGCAAGAGTTCCGCTAACAGCAGCCGATTCACAAAGGCGTAATTTGCCGCAGTGGCTTCGGCTTGCAGGTAGCTGATAACGAATTCTGGCGTTGCTTGTAATGAGAGAGGGAAAAGTCGATCTTCTGGGTGTTTGAGATGTTTAGGCCATGCGGCTTGAGCGCGATCGCGCCACATCCCTCCTATATATTTACCTACGTTCCGCGAACCTGAGTGAACCATGAAGGCGATTTGTCCTTCTCGCACGCCCCAAGCGTAGGCGATCGCTTTGTCTTCTATCTTCTCAACTACCTGAATTTCAACAAAATGGTTGCCTCCACCTATGGTAGCCAGTCCACCGTCCCGCACGAGTCCGTCTGAGGGAACGAGTTCAGAAGGTGCCCACTTTATGTCACCGTTCATGGAACCGTTTAAATAGACGCGATCCCACTCAGCGGCTAACTGATCTAAGTCAGACTTAACTACGCTACCAGTTGGTGCGTCGAGGATAGCATCCAGCCAACCTGGAATTCCATCCTGAAACATGGCGCGGGCAGTTTTGGCTGTCATGGTTACGTCGCGAGTACCGAAAAAGTAATCGCCTTTCATCAACTCTACGAAGCGCGATCGCTTTGCCATAAACTGCTCTAGCGACAAATCTACAACGTGCGATCGCATCCCGCAGTTGATATCGGAACCGACAGCAGCGGGGATAAGCATCCCTGCGGTTTCCACAATTGAACCGATTGCAACCCCAGCATCCCCAGGATGAAAATCGGGAGTAGCGCAGCACTTGCATACATGACCGCCGCTAGGATGGCGAATCTGGGCTAAATTTGCCAGTTGCTTAAACGCCTTGGCTTCTACAGGGAAATTCTCTGGTAGCAAGACTTCTGCTGTTGTAGCACGGTCTTGTAGAGACGCCGATTTATCGCGTCTCCCAGAATTGAGATGGATAGAGTAAGTTTGATTGTCGTATGTTACATCAAGACCCTCACGAGCCAACGCCCGGAGAAGCCGAGAAAGATTCTTTGGCTGCTGCATAAATATCTATTTGCAGGTCATCGATAGACCTACATGAAGCGATTAGTTAGGAGACTTTGGTTCAGCAGCCGCAGTCTAGGTTCGAGCCAAGGGACTCGTTAATGTTTTTAAGATAACCGACAACTTTTATAACTTGCAAGAGAATGCGGTTCGCGTTCCCAGCCTAAAGCGTGGGAACGCGAAACATAAATGTAGTATGGAGGTTAGCAGCTTGGTTCGGGCTGAGCGTGATGGGTTGCGATCAGAGCCAGAACGACTTGTACGGCACAGGCTACAGCCACCAAGCCTATTACCGCAATCGATGATAAAGCACCCCCAGCGATCGCGATAACCATAATAAACGCCGCAGAACCGACGCGATAGGCGGCTAAAATCTTACGCCGTCTTGTTGTCCCCAGAGTGCAGGTGATCAGGTGAATAGCTGCCAAGGAAATCAAACAAATCGCTACAGCGCTGCAAATCAGCCATCGCTGGGTAGCAGGTAATGCTATTCCCGTTTTGCTAGAGATGATGATATGTTCGACACCAACACCAGCAGCAGCAATACCAATAGCGAGTGGTAGATGGGAATAGAGCCACGTTAGACCGATGCCCATACGACCAACTCCCATAGCCCGTAGGGGAGAGCCATCCACGCTGTCGAAGTAGATCCACCACAGGCTAAAAGCGACGATCATACCCAGGACAGCGACAATGGCAGATGAGGCACCCCATTCCAACTTGGCGACTCCTCTGACTACAGCGATTACCGCCTCGCCCAAGACGATGATGGTAAATAATCCCAAACGCTCTGGAATGTGGGAAAAGGAGGGGGGTATTTGGGCAACTAATTTGCCTGCTGTTAGGGGCGTACCGAAGTCGATGATGAACGCCAACAACCAAACGGCAAAACGCCAAGGAAGTGGTAGGAAGGCTGACACCAACCAGATGGCGGCGGCGATGCTAAAACCTGTGGCGTACCAAGTTGTTAATCCCCGCGCTGCTGGTATATGGTAGCCAGCAACGAGATATTGAACGATCAAAATAGCCCTGACGGTGACGTAGGAGAGGGCGAAGCCAACGGAACTTTCTCCTAATCCGTGATGCACGTTGACTGCAAGGACTGCGATCGCTATCATTTGCAGCAGCGTCAGCAGTCGGTGTCCTAAGTCGTCGGTGTCGAAGCGAGTGGCGTAAAAAGTTGCCCCAACCCAAGACCACCAAATCGGCACGAACAGCAGCACGTAGCCGAAGAAGCCAGCGAGGGAGACATGCTCGTTAAGGTAATGAGATACTTCAGCGATCGCCGCCACAAAGATCAAGTCGTAGAATAGTTCCAGCCAAGTAGCGCGTCTTTCTTCTTCATTTTCTTCAGCGGTACGCAGGCGGGGGGGTTGCCACAAACTTTTTGCCATCTCAGGAACTCCTGAAATTGAATTATTTGTAGTGTAGGCGATTTATTTATTGCTTCAAAAAGTCGATTTCACGGAACTAGGGCGATCGCGGCGGCGGGAGAACCAGAACCACCCCGCAGGCGGAGGATACCGATGATTAATGTAGTGCCTATCGGCGGTAAGCGATCTAAGTTGGTGAGGTTTTCGAGGACGATGCCATTTTGTTGCAATACCAGGCGGTTGGTAGCAAAGGTACAATCTATGCCGGAGTCTACGCCGTGAGTATCGATTCCAACTCCTGCAATGTGGCGATCGCGCAACAAAAATTGAGTGGCGGATTCGCCAAACCCAGGGAAATGTAAGTTACCGTCAGCATCCGGGTTGAGAAATGCATTTTCGTTTTGCCATTTTTCTTGCCATCCCGTGTAAAGCAGCACTATGCAGCCAGAAGGAATCTGGCCGTGTTGGTGTTCCCAAGCGAAAATATCTGAAATAGCGAGTGCATAATCGGCATTCTTTGCACATTGCTCCCGAACATCCATCACTATTGCAGGTACAACAAGCGACTCGGCAGAATATTGGTCAATCCCTACACCAGAAGCATAAAAGCTGTTAGGCGCGTTCATGTGCGTGGCGCTGTGTTCGCCTAACGAGAAACGCCGCATATAGTAGCCATCTTTATCTAACTCTGCGACAGTCTCAAATTCTACAGGCGGATCTCCCGGCCATTGTGGGATATTGGGGTCAATTACATGGCTTAGGTGAACGACCCGCGAGTAGGTAATGGTTTTCTGGGATGGTATGTGCATTATCTTGGGGTGAGTTTGTTTTTATGGTGCGATCGCGTGGTATCAAAATTTCTAGACATTTATCTAGGCAGTTGCGAGGTGAGGAAGTTAAGGTTGTAAAGAATTTACCGAAAAATAAACATGAGTTACAAAATTGAAACTGAAAGTTTTCTTAACGATTTAGATAAAGTCGTCAAAGCGCGTCATCAGGTTGCAGGTTCTCTCTCCCGCATGGCTGAAACGCTTAAAGAAGCAGAGTCAGAAGGAGAATCTACTTCTGGGGGATTGGGTTTAGATAGAGATATAGAAGATATAAACATTGCTAGTAATAATTTTCGCAAAGGTGTATTTAGGCTGCTAGTTTTAGGCGATATGAAACGGGGTAAAAGCACTTTCCTTAATGCCTTAATTGGCGAAAATTTGTTACCCAGCGATGTTAATCCTTGTACAGCAGTGCTAACTGTTTTACGCTACGGCCCAGAAAAGCAAGTTACTGTTTATTTTAATAATGGGAAAGATCCGGAAACTTTAGATTTTACAGCTTTTAAGCAGCGTTACACTATAGACCCCGCCGAAGCAAAGAAACTAGAACAAGAGAAGAAGGAAGCATTTCCAGGCGTTGATTATGCTGTCGTAGAGTATCCCTTAGCACTTCTGGAAAAGGGAATTGAAATAGTGGATAGCCCAGGGTTAAACGATACAGAAGCGCGGAATGAACTATCTTTAGGATATATCAATAATTGTCATGCAATACTTTTCGTACTTAGGGCATCGCAGCCTTGTACCCTTGGCGAGCGTCGCTATTTAGAAAATTATATCAAAGGCCGGGGTTTGTCTGTTTTCTTTCTGATTAATGCTTGGGATCAAATTCGTGAAGGGTTGCTCGATCCGGATGACGAAGAAGAATTGAAAGAAGCGGAAGATAAAGTGCGTCGAGTATTCAAAGCCAATTTATCTGAATATTGTCAGGTGGATGGGATGGATATTTATGACGAGCGAGTTTTTGAGGTTTCGGCAATTAAAGCGCTGCGGCGGCGACTGAAAAACCCCAGTGCTACTTTAGAAGGAACTGGGTTTAGAGAATTCATGGGGGCATTGAATACATTTTTAACTCAGGAAAGAGCGATCGCAGAAATGCGACAAGCTAGAACTTTGGCGCGTCAAACTTCGACTCGCGTAACAGAAGCAATTGAACGACGCATCCCCTTGCTAGAGCAGGATGTTAATGAATTAAAGCGCCGGATTAGTTCAGTTGAACCGGAATTTGTCAAATTAACGAATATCCGCGATCAATTTAAGGAGGAAATTAGGAACACCCGCGACTATCAAGCTAAAGCGATCGCTGATTACTTCCGCAGCTACGTTCTTAACTTGGGAAACACGTTTGAAACAGATTTCTTGCGCTATCAGCCTGCATTAAACTTGTTTGATTTCCTAAACGCGGGTAAGCGAGAAGCATTTAATGCGGCGCTCCAACAAGGTTTTGAACAGTATATTAATGATAAACTTTCCGCGTGGGGACGTGAAGCCGAACAAAAAATAGATGCAGCATTTTCCCAACTATCAAGGAGTGCTGCACAATATGGTGCTTCTTACACTCAGGTGACAGATAAAATTACAGAGAAGTTAACAGGGCAAAAGGTACAAACTCCTGCAAGCAACACGCCTGAAGATAACTCACCGGGATGGGCTAAATGGGCGATGGGTCTTGTTTCATTAACTGGGGGTAACTTTGCTGGCTTTGCAATGGCTGGAGCAGGTTTCGATTGGAAAAACATCCTCCTAAACTATTTCACCGTGATTGGAATTAGCGGCATTATTGGTACGGTTACTGGTGTTTTTCTCGGGCCAATAGGTATCGCGCTGTTGGGTTTAGGCGTGGGGGTTTTCCAAGCAGATCAAGCGCGACAAGAACTGGTAAAAGCTGCGAAAAAAGAGCTAATAAAATATCTGCCCCAGGTAGCAAACGAGCAATGGACGCCGATTTATGAAGGCGTGAAAGAGTGTTTTGATGCTTACGATCGCGAAGTTAGCCTGCGCGTGAATGATGATATTGAGGCGCGTAAGGCTGAATTAGATAATTTGTTGAAGCAAAAGGAGTCCCATGAAATTAATCGCGATACTGAATTAAAGCGATTAAAACAGTTGCAAGGGGATGTTTTATCTGAATGGCAGAGTGTTGAGTCTGTTTATGAGAGTTTGCTTGTGCCTTAAGTATCGTTCCCAGGCTCCAGCCTGGGAATGCCCTGAGCGAGGCTCTGCCTCGTTTAAAAAAGATCGAGGCAGCAGCCCTTTCGTACTGCATTCCCTGGCAGAGCCAGGGAACGAGAGGTCAGAATGTAAAAAAGATAGATGAGTAGGGAAATAGTATGAAAGATCGTGAAGATTATTCGGGTATTTTAAAGAGTGTTAGGTCGTCATTAGGCGTGCTGGAACTTGATAAGAATTCGCAACTTTATCGGGATGTAATATCTATCTGCGACTATTTCGATAATCCTACTTTTCGCATTGCTGTATTTGGCCCTTTTAATTACGGCAAGTCAACGCTACTAAATGCTTTGATGGGAAATCGTGCCTTACCAATAGATATTATTCCCACTACGGGGGCGGCGATCGCTGTCAAATATGGTGAGGAGCTAAGAACCCGCATTACCATGTCGGATGGAACGGAAATTAATGAACTTGGCACTGATGTTCTCAAGCAATTTGCTATTTTAGATGGCGATCGCCGCATGCGTGGCGATGTCGCTTCTGTAGAGGTAACTTGCCCTCATCCATTCTTACAAAATGGTGTTGAGTTGCTAGATTTGCCTGGAACTAATGACAGGGAAGCGCAGGATGATTTGGTACGCGACAAGCTGCTGACGGCGGATCTTATTGTTCAAGTATTGGATGCTCGTCAGTTAATGACTTTAGTTGAACGGGAAAAATTACGCGATTGGCTGCTAGATCGCGGGATTAAAACTATTGTATTTGTGGTCAATTTTGTCAATTTATTAGAACCTGAAGACCAGAAAGAAGTCCAAAATCGCTTGCGGTTTGTAGCAGAAAGTTTCCGCGCAGATTTACCTCCAGGAATTAGTAATTTATACCGCGTTGATGCTCTGCCTGCTTTGAGAGCTAGACTAAAAGGTGATGCGGCGGCTGCACAAACTACAGGAATTTCTAGCTTTGAGTCGGCGTTGCAAAGTATTTCTGCATTTCAACAGGAAAAGAGGGGGGATACTCGTCTTCCTCGCGTGAATGCGATCGCCATGCAAATTAAGCAAGCTTTGCAAGTAAAATCAAGCGCGATCGCTACGGAGTTAGAAACTGCCCAATCCAAGCACCAAGCTAAAATTGATATCCAACAAAGAGCCGAGACACTAATTAAACAAGGTTTTGCTGCTAGCATTGCTGAATTGCGAAATTGGCTGCAAGAGCCAAAACTCATAGAACGCTATCACTCTGAAGTAGCCTCTGCACTCCAAAACAATCAATTTAGCAGTTGGCAAAATGGTGCTTTTAGGCAAGCGATCGCAGATCTTCAAGAGGCAGTTGTAAAATGGATTATTCAAGCTTGTGAATTTTTCGATCGCCCTCAACCTGAACGGCTATTAATAACATTCCCCAGTCCGCCAGATGTATTACTGCCAGAGAAACCAAAAGTCTCAGATAGTGGCAGCAGTAATGCTGAAAAAGCTGTTTTAGCAACTGGAATTGGTTGGTTGTTGGGTGGCCCAGTAGGAGCAGCAGTTGGCGCTGGTGCTAGCTATCTTTTAAGTCGAGATTCAGAAGACGACAAGCAAGAGCCATCGCAAATATCCTATGAAAATCAGGTGGCGCAAGCTTATGCTAAAGCGGCTTATGACTATCTAAATCGCTTCAGTGCCCAAGCTATTTCAAAACTCAATTCATATGAAGAAGAAGCAAAAAAAGTAATTAAATTTCAAGTACCTAAAGAGCCATTAGAAGTGACAGAGAAGTGTCATCGTCTGAGTTTATTAAACGCTTGCTTGGATAATTTGAATGCAGAATTAGGGTAGGCGATATAATGGTTCATTGTTCATGGTTCTCTAGCCAATGAGCAATGAACCCCCTAACCTACAAAATCGCGGTAATGGAAGTAAAAGCAGCAGTGGCATTTGAGGCGGGTCAGCCGTTAAGCATTGAAACGGTCCACTTGGATGGCCCCAAAGAGGGAGAAGTATTAATCGAAATTAAGGCGAGTGGGGTATGCCATACTGATGCCTACACGCTTTCTGGTGCCGATCCTGAAGGTTTATTCCCAGCAATTTTGGGACACGAAGGTGCGGGAGTTGTTGTAGAAGTTGGTGCAGGCGTGACGAGTTTGAAAGAGGGCGATCGCGTAATTCCTCTCTATACTCCAGAATGTCGCCAATGCGAATATTGTCTCAGTCGCAAAACTAATCTTTGTCAAGCCATTCGTTCAACCCAAGGACGCGGCGTCATGCCTGATGGTACGAGTCGCTTCTCAATTGATGGGCAAAAAATTCATCATTACATGGGAACTTCGACTTTTTCTAACTATACGGTATTGCCAGAAATTGCTGTAGCAAAAATTCGTGAAGATGCTCCCTTCGATAAAGTTTGTTATATCGGTTGCGGCGTTACAACTGGTATTGGTGCTGTCATCAACACCGCCAAAGTTGAACCTGGGGCTAATGTTGTAGTTTTTGGATTGGGTGGCATTGGGCTTAATGTTATCCAGGGGGCGCGGCTGGTTGGCGCTAATATGATCGTGGGAGTTGATATTAATCCCAGCAAGCGCTCGCTTGCTGAAAAGTTTGGCATGACTCACTTCGTAAATCCCAACGAAGTCGAGGGCGATTTAGTTGCCTATCTCGTCGATTTAACTAAAGGCGGTGCTGATTATAGTTTCGAGTGCATCGGCAATGTTAATATCATGCGTCAAGCTTTGGAATGCTGCCATAAAGGTTGGGGAGTTAGTGTTATCATCGGCGTTGCTGGTGCAGGTCAAGAAATTAGCACCCGTCCCTTCCAACTTGTCACCGGGCGCGTGTGGAAAGGTTCGGCTTTCGGCGGTGCTAGAGGTCGCACGGATGTACCCAAAATTGTTGATTGGTATATGGAAGGGAAGATTAATATTGACGACATGATTACTCATGTAATGCCCATTGAACGCATCAACGATGCTTTAGATTTGATGCACAAAGGCGAATCTATTCGCAGCGTCGTCACATTTTAGTATTAGTAAGGTGGGCGATGCCCACCCTACAAAGTAGGAATTAATATTATGTCAGTGTCTCCAAACCTCGTTTCTGAACATTCTTGCTTTGGCGGTAAAGTCGGATTTTATAGCCATCAATCTGATAGTTGTAAAGGCGAAATGCGCTTCTCCATCTATCAGCCACCGCAAGCGAAATCGCAGCCAGTTCCAGTTCTTTATTATCTCTCTGGTTTGACTTGCACCGAAGAGAATTTTATGGTGAAAGCGGGGGCGCAACAATTTGCCGCCAAGTACGGTTTGATGCTTGTAGTACCTGACACCAGCCCTCGCAACACGGGGATTGAGGGTGAGGATCGAGACTGGGATTTAGGTACTGGTGCTGGGTTTTACGTCAATGCTACTGAAGAGCCTTGGCGATCGCGCTATCAAATGTATAGCTATGTTGTCCGCGAGTTGCCCGCTTTGATTGCAGAGCATTTCCCCGTGCAACCTGAAAATAAAGGTATTTTCGGTCACTCAATGGGCGGTCACGGGGCGCTAGTTTGTGCCTTGAGAAACCCCGAACAGTACAAATCGGTTTCAGCCTTTGCACCCATTGCAGCGCCAATGCGCTGCGGGTTGAGTCAGAAAGCGTTCACCAATTACCTCGGTACTAATAAGGAGACTTGGCGTGCATACGATGCGTGCGAATTGGTACTGAGTGCCAGATATAACCGTAATATCCTCATCGATCAAGGCACGGCTGATGAGTTTCTAGCCCATCAACTGCTTCCAGAGGCGTTTGAAGAAGCGTGTGCAAAGGCTGGACAGCCGCTAACTTTGCGCTACCAGGAGGGTTACAATCACGGTTACTATTTTATCTCCACCTTCATCGAAGACCACATCCGCCACCACGCGGCGGCGCTGTATGGAAGTAAAGATTAACACCTTGTAATACCATTTGGGTTTAATCTGGCTACAATCCAAAATCCAAAATTGCAACGCATGAAGTCCACCCGCAGCCAAAAAACGTTTTGGGCAGAGCGCAACTTCGGGTAGACTGTAAATTATCTCAGCTGCGACCTCCAGCCCAGCTGGGATACCCCGACAACCCCGCCAGTTGCCAAAGCTTCACGCAATTTACCATTCTCCACCACCCACACAGTAGCTTTGGTCTTGCTTAAGCTTGGCGTCATCATGTTTGAATAAAAAATTCTTCCGGATCGGTTCCCCAATTTACCCAGCGAATTGCCTCCCTGGCTGAATTAACATTAGGTGGTACGCGCAAGGCGTGAACAAATCCAGTGCTAGGACAAGTCATTTTTAATAAATGAATTGGTTCGCGATCGACCTTATCATCTATTGTTAATAGCGTGTATTCTTGCCAAGTATCTAATTCAGCTGCCTGCAACTCTTGGCAAATTCGAGCGTAACCAATTTCCTGAATTAACACTCGGCGAAGTTCAGCGTTTTCCTCTTCTAAAAACCATTGAGATTGCCATTGTTCAGGGTGAAATTTACCATATTTTTCAGGTAAAGTTACGCCGTGATATGAGTATAATTTGTAGCCATCAGCAAACTCAATGGCAGGTTCGCCAAGGGCATGGAGGCGATCTTCACTGTCAAAAGAAAGTTTGATGGGGCGATCGCACACAATACAAACTTTCTCAAACGCCCATATCCAGCCGCAGTGTTCCAGAAGTTGGTTGAGGCAGTGCAATGCTTGCTGTGTCTTTTGAGTAAGCACGTAACCAAATTTAGAAACACAATATTCCGTTACGCTGATGTCTTTCACTAAGCTTTCAGGCACAAGGTGTTTATCTGAATAAAAACTGCGATCGGATAAATCTAACCGCAGGCGATCGCCTAAATCTAACCGCAGTTCTCTGTAGATTGCGTCCGCTTGTCGAAATTGCATCCCTCGGAGCAAAAATACCCACAACCCTTGACTAAATCCTTCTCTTGTCGATTCGCTAAGTTTTTCTGCTAGTGGCACTCCCAAGCTCTTATATTCAGCTAAAGATGTCAAACCCGCGTGGGGGCTGCTGCAAAAAACGATCTCAGGTTCGGCTTGAGATATGAGTGCATAGGCAGCTTTTATGGCGGCTGTGGCTTTTTGATGCTCAATGGAAATTGTTGAGAGAGTGCGCCATTTTTCTAATAGCGATCGCTGCGGGGTTAGGCCACGAATTTGGTTGTCATAGAGATTCAGGTAAGCCAGGTTGGTGAGGCCACTTAGCGGCGAAATGTCACTAAGAAGGTTGCCGTAGAGCTTCAGGTCAGTCAGCTTGGTGAGGCCACTCAGCGGCGAAATGTCACTGATTTGGTTGCTGCCGAGATTCAGGCTAGTCAGGTTGGTGAGTGGGGATAGCGGCGAAATGTCACTAATTTGGTTGTTGTTGAGACCCAGGCTAGTCAGATTGGTGAGTAGGGATAGCGACGAAATGTCACTAATTTGGTTGTTGTTGAGATACAGGCTAGTCAGGTTGGTGAGAGAGTATAGCGGCGAAATGTCTCTAATTTGGTTGTTGTCGAGACTCAGGCTAGTCAGGTTGGTTAGATTTGATAGCGGCGAAATGTCTCTAATTTCCTTGCCGTAGAACTTCAGGCTAGCTAGGTTGGTGAGGTCACTCAGCGGCGAAATGTCTCTAATTTCCTCGCCGTAGAGATTCAGGCTAGTCAGGTTGGTTAGATTTGATAGCGGCGAAATGTCTCTAATTTCCTCGCCGCCGAGCTTCAGGCTAGTCAGGTTGGTTAGATTTGATAGCGGCAAAATGTCTCTAATTTCCTCGCCGTAGAGATTCAGGCTAGTCAGGTTGGTTAGATTTGATAGCGGCGAAATGTCTCTAATTTGGTTGCCGTAGAAAAGACTCAGGCTAGTGAGGTTGGTTAGATTTGATAGCGGCGAAATGTCTCTAATTTGGTTGCCGAAGAGATTCAGGCTAGCCAGGTTGGTGAGTGGCGATAGTGGCGAAATGTCACTAATTTCCTTGCCGTAGAGATCCAGGCTAGTCAGGTTGGTTAGAGACGATAGCGGCGAAATGTCACTAATTTGGTTGTTGTCGAGATTCAGGCTAGTCAGATTTGTCAGAGACGATAGCGGCGAAATGTCACTAATTTGGTTGTTGTCGAGATTCAGGCTAGTCAGGTTTGTCAGAGACGATAGCGGCGAAATGTCCCAAATTCCCTTGCCAAAAAGAGCCATTTCAGTGCAAGTTGAAAGTATCTGATTAGCCTCATCGCAGTCACCAGTGCCAGCACGCTTTAACAACACTTCAACCGTATGTCTTGCTTCTTCTGAGAGACTGTCTTTGTGCCGACACCAATCAGCAAACGTGGTGAAAGTTGTTGCCTGATTTTGCTTGTGTTCGCACATAAGACAGCAGTCCCCTAGTATTTAAGTGGTGTAGGCGAAGCGCATTCTCCGCCATAAAATCGCTTCGCCGATATAACTACACTTTTTTAGTTAACTATTCCCAAACACAATGGCTAAAGCTTCTTCTAATTCTGGAAAATTACCTCATGCGATCGCGTGCGGCTTCAACTAATGATTGAAAGATGCGTTGCTGACAAGGATCGTTGGGTGCGAGTTCTGGATGCCACTGTAGCGCGATCGCCCAAGGATGCGTTTCATGTTCGACTGCTTCTATGACGCCATCCGAGGCGCGTGCTGCGATACGCCAACCCGGTGGAACTGTCCGCACAGCTTGATGATGCCAGGAAACAATCTGCGGTTCTGGCGCTTTAATTAGCGTAGCAAGGCGACTTTTTGGACAAATTTGCACGCTATGTTCGCAGTGACGAGATTGATGAGTGCGATGGGCGATCGCGCTGCCGAATTCATCCGGGACATGCGCTACTAATTTCCCCCCAGTTGCCACTACCAATATTTCTAAACCGCGACAAATTCCCAAAATTGGAATATCTGTATTAAGAGCAAGTTTAGCTAAAGATAACTCAAAGCGATCGCGCTGTTCGTCTACGTTATAAACCGTTGGATGCGATGAGCCATTATAAGCAGCGGGGTCAATATCACCACCCCCAGAAAATATCAAACCATCCACTCTTTCTAATATTAAACCAGGGTCAGGTTCTCCCGGCGGCAGCAAAATTGGTAAGCCACCCGCTAACCTCACCGCTTCTACATAATCGCCCCGAATGCAGAACAGGCGCGTATCAAGTTGTCCGGCGGTAGTAATTCCAATAAGTGGGGGCTTTGATTTCATTTCCAATTTTAGCAGTTGATATATTGTTCCAACTCCCAAGCTGTAACCTGGGCATTATAAGTATTACATTCCTGATGTTTAAACTCCAGAAAAGTTTTTGCTCCTTCTCCTAAAGTCGTCATCAGTAAAGAATCTTCTTCCAGATAATTAAGCGCTTCTAGCAAACTGGTCGGCAAAGTTTCCAAGTCTGGAAATTCCAAACCCCGCACAAACATATTTTCATCTATTGGCTTACCAGCTTTAATATGTTTAGCGATGCCTTCCAGCCCAGATGCCAAAAGCCCTGCCTGAGCTAAATATAGATTAGCAGAACCATCCACCAACCGACACTCAAATCTTCCTTTATCGGGGATGCGAATCATGTGCGTGCGATTATTTCCACCGTAGGAGATATATCGCGGACTCCAACTGCTGCCTGATGCGGTCATTGCCGCACCCAACCGCCGATATGAGTTTATTGTAGGATTGCACAAAGCCGCCAAACCACGCGCATGATTCAGCACGCCAGATAAAAATTCATAAGCTAAGTTAGACAACCCCATTTCGTCAGATGAATCGCCGAAAGCATTAGATCCATCATCCCACAAACTCATATGAACGTGCGCCCCATTTCCTGTTAGATTGCTAAAAGGTTTGGGCATAAAACTAGCAGTTAATCCGTGTTGTTCTGCTAGAGTTTTTACCATATATTTAAAAAATACATGACGGTCTGCTGTCACTAGGGCATCATTATAAGTCCAGTTAATTTCAAACTGACCGTTAGCATCCTCATGGTCGCACTGATAAGGTTCCCATCCCAACTGTTCTAGATAACTAACAATAGTAGAGATAAAATCAAACTGCCGCATTAAGTTTAGCTGGTCGTAGCAGGGTCTTGCTGCTGTATCGTTCGAGTCGGCAATTTGATAGCCTTGGCGCGTTTTTTTGAGTAAAAAGAATTCTGCTTCTACACCAGTTTTGTAACTATAACCCAGCTTTTCGCACTGTTGGAGAACTTGCTTAAAAATTACTCTAGGTGCAGATGGAAAAGGTTCGCCATCAAAATAAACATCGCTAGCAACCCAGCCTACATTCTGTTGCCAGGGAAGGACTATAAGAGAAGTTGGATCGGGAATCGCGGCGATATCGTGGGCATCGGGGCCTAATCCCAAATTACAGGCAAAGGGAGCAAAAAAAGCTCCTTCAGACTCAACAGTGGCAATTTTGGCAGCGGGAACGAGTTTGGCGCGCGTTCCTCCCAAAATATCTGTGAACGAGACA
This sequence comes from Microcoleus sp. FACHB-831, assembly GCF_014695585.1. Classification (NCBI taxonomy): domain Bacteria; kingdom Bacillati; phylum Cyanobacteriota; class Cyanophyceae; order Oscillatoriales; family Microcoleaceae; genus Microcoleus; species Microcoleus sp. FACHB-831. The sequence goes on from NZ_JACJON010000060.1 coordinate 61,446, forward strand.
AGAAAGAAGTCTAAGTTGAGTTCTTTGGCTAATTCACTCAGGGGTTGGCTGCTTGTCAGAGTTGTAATCACCGCGATCGCTCCAAATACCTCTGGCTATGAGTAAATCAAGCTTTTTATAACAAGTTTGTATCTGGAGATACTTATCTTTGGTAATTGGGAATGGGTAATAACTAATTGGCGAAAAGTTTAGAGTTAAGAGTTAGGAGTTAAAATTTTTAATTAAAAACTCATAATTCCTAATTCATAAATTCCTCTATTAGCCGCACCGTTCTACTAATTCGACTTGCGGAAGTTTACCCGATCTAAATTGACTAACGCGAGAACCGTCAGTCTCGAATATTAGGCGATAGTTTTTGTCAGCGCTGTCTTTTGGTACGAATGTCATGTAGTGTCCGCCAGTTTGAAAAGTGTATTTATGCGGAGTGACTTTAATTCCTGGATAGAGAGATTTTATCCGTGCTTCGCTATCTCCAATTTTTGCGCCTTTCAAGGTAGTAACGCGGCTATTTTTAACAACATCAATTCTAGCAATGCGACCGTTATCGAGCATAAACTCGACACCGCTTGGCCCGGTTTTTGGTTTAACGTAGAAGCAACTGCTCTTAGTCTGGATGGGACTTCCATTCAGCGAAACTAGCTGAGTCCCAGCGACTTTTGATGCTTCGGCAACAGTCATTCCAAACCGAACAGATTCAATGCCTCTTAGCGATAATTTTGATTGGTTTGTTAGCCTCGCATATGCGTTAACGGACAGGCTGGTAAGAGGCAAAATTCCTAGTGCGGCGATAGAGAAAGTCAAAAATTTAGCTGTGGGGTACATGGCAAGCGTTACTATAAGTTTCTGCTCAATTGCTACCGTTCAGAAGACTCCTTTTCCGTATAAAAGTGACATTAGTAGATTTTTTTATATTGATAGAGGTTGTTATGGTAAATCAAGATAATTTGTGTTAAATAAAAGAGATTTTTCGCCAAGGTTTGGGAGGTGTACAAGTAGTAAAATATTTTCCCAGAAGGTAGCAGAGGATTTCTATAGTGGAAAAAACAGAAAAACAGAAGATGCTGGCGGGTGAGTTATATTGGGCTTACGATCCCGAACTGGCTGCGGAGAACAAGCGGGCACGCCGTCTTTTAAGAACGTACAACGCGACGACTGAAGAAGAACAGGATATGCGATCGCAGGTTCTAAACGAGTTGTTCGGGAAAGTTGGCCCTAAAGTGGAAATTGTGCCCCCATTCCACTGCGACTATGGCAGCAATATTTATGCTGGAAACAATTTATACATCAACTATGGCTGTGTAATTCTAGACTGCAATATTGTGGAAATTGGTGAAAATTTTCTGTGCGGTCCTTACGTTCAAATTTACACCGCTTCTCACCCAATAGACCCAGAAATTCGCTTATCTGGTCGAGAACTTGCTGCTCCTATTAAGATTGGTAATAATGTCTGGATTGGTGGCGGCGCGGTCGTTTGTCCGGGGGTGACAATTGGCGACAATACAACCATCGGTGCTGGTAGCGTTGTTGTAAAAGATATACCAGCAAATGTTGTTGCTGTTGGCAATCCGTGCCGAATAATTAAATATTTAAACTAACTTTTTTTAAGCGCGATCGCCTTATTTCCAAAGTTAAGGGGTACATAATACTTTTCAAACATCCTCTTATTGCCCCATTACAAAATCAGTTCCCGCTAACGGCAATTTGGCCATCGCAGAAGCTTCTAAAGTTAGCGCCACTAAATCTTCTCGTTCTAAATTATGTACGTCAGATTTACCGCAAGCACGGGCAATACTTTGAACTTCCATTACTAGAGATTGAAGATAGTTAGCGACATAAGTTGTAGCCTCCTCGACTGGCAATCTTGCCATCAATTCTTCATCCTGAGTGGTAATACCAACCGGGCACATTCCTGTATGGCAATGGTGGCAGTGATAGGGTTCAGTTCCTAATTTATGATAGTCTTCAATGTAGATGGGTTTATTGCACCCCATAGCAATTAAAGGAGCCGTTCCCAAACTAACAGCATCAGCGCCAAGCGCGATCGCTTTTGCCACATCTGGCCCGGAACGAATTCCCCCAGAAATTACTAGCTGAACTTCACCATAAACCCCCATTTCTTGCAGTGCTTCTACTGCTTGCACCAATGCTGGTAATGTGGGAATTCCAGTGTGTTCTTGAAAGATACTTTGTGTTGCAGCCGTCCCCCCTTCCATGCCGTCGAGAACAATTACATCAGCACCAGCTTTGACGGCGAGTTTAACATCATCCTTGACCCTCGTAGCTCCCATTTTGACGTAAATTGGGATTTCCCAGTCTGTGGCTTCTCGCAATTCCTCAATCTTAATTTTAAGGTCATCGGGGCCGATCCAATCGGGGTGACGGCAGGGCGATCGCTGATCCACTCCTTCCGGCAAAGTTCGCATCCCCGCAACTACTTTATTTACTTTTTGCCCCATTAATAAGCCGCCGCCGCCAGGTTTTGCACCTTGTCCAACGACAATTTCAATCGCATCAGCTTTCTTTAAATCAGCCGGATTAAACCCATAACGGGAAGGCAAACATTGATAGACTAATTTAGCAGATGCCTCTCTTTCAGCAGGCAACATTCCCCCATCGCCTGTAGTTGTGGAAGTTCCTAATAATGTTGCGGCACGTCCCAACCCAACTTTAGCATTGCGAGACAGCGCCCCAAAACTCATTCCGGCTATTGTAATGGGAATTTCTAACTCAATAGGGCGTTTAGCATGGCGAGTTCCTAACACCGTTTTGGTAGTGCATTTCTCTCGATATCCCTCTAAAGGAAAACGAGTTAGAGAAGCAGTTAAAAATAATAAATCATCAAATTTGGGGACATTGCGAAAAGCTCCCCATCCCCGAATTACATAGCGGCCTAATTCTGCCCGTTCCTGGATGGCGTGGATCGCTTCTGGCGAATAGGTGCTGCTGGTTTTTAATATGCGGTTTTCCATTTTTAATTTTGTATTAAAGTAAAGTTGCTAAAACGTGAATTTGCCTTTTTCCTTCAATAAGCATCTTTCCACTTAGACCAGTCTTTAGCTTTGAAGTTGTATAACTCTTTGGCACAAACTACTTTCTTAAAATCATACTTTTCATGATTTATTGCTAATGGCTGTAACTCTTCATCAAGTAGCTGCCAGTCTTGTGGTGTCATCGTTTCTATCTGAGCATCTGCACCCAATGAAGCAATATTACCGCCCACATAAATAACCCCATCGTAGATAGAATCTGCCAGATTTTCTCCAACATTACCGCATATAATTAAGCATCCCTGTTGCATCATAAAAGCAGAACCATAGCCCGCATTTCCTGTGACAATTAGAGTACCGCCTTTGAGTGAAATTCCGGCTCGTGGCCCCGCATTTCCCAGTATGCAAACTTTACCGCCATGAGCAGAAGCAGCGGCGTTTGCGGAAGCATTGCCGTGAATTATAATATTTCCGGACATGAGATTTTCACCGACTGACCAGCCACAACCACCAAAAACTTCAATATCTACTTTTTCGCTCAATCCGCCGCAATAATAACCGACTGCACCTTGGAATTGAATTGCGATCGCCTGAGTAATCCCTACTGCTAGATTGTGCCTTCCAGCCGGGTTAATTACCTTTACCGAAGATATACCTTCAGATGCCAATGCTTTCAGTTTTTGATTGAGTTCGCGGGTAGTTAGATCGGTACAGTCTAAGACAGCTTGGTGTAGGATAGTTTGGTTATTCATTGTGGTGTTTTTCCTAGCGAATAGAATTCGCTGCTATACAGAATAAACCAGCCTGTATGGGTTAAATTATCATCCTCTTAAGTCCGCGTAGGCGGACTTTGTTTGTTCAGCCACGACTTCAATCGCCGGAGCTATTGGAACGTTCGATACAGACCAAATGTTGATTTCTCCTGCGTCTGGTTCTCTGATGGTGGCGCTGGGATCAAAAGTTGGTAGGTTCAAGAAGCAACGGTATTCTGAAGCGATCGCTATCATTTCTGGCGACTCGTAAATCACCGCTGGTTTTGCAGCAAATTTATCGCGCACGAGTGCAACTTTATCTGATGTGGAAATTAAAAATGTATAAGTTCCATCAATGTCGTTTAGCAGGCTATGGAGTGCAGTTTCTAAAGATTTGCCTTGTGTTAGATGGTAGTTGATGTAGTGCGCGATCGCTTCTGAATCATTGTGCGTCTCAAATACTACACCTTTACGCTCTAAAGCAAAACGCAATTTATAATAATTGGAAACTTGACCGTTGTGAACGATACACAAATCCTCTCCCGCTGCGAACGGATGAGAATGGTAGGTATCCACGACAGATTCTGTTGCCATGCGGGTATGTCCGATTGCATGACTTCCAGCAAATGTTTTTAAGTCATAGTTTTCAAACAAACTTTGGGCGGAACCAACTTGTTTATAAATCTCTAAAAATTGCCCATAACTCATCAAATGCACTTGAGGAAAACACGCGCATAATTGGTGTATCAATTCCTTTGAGTTAAAAATTTTACCTTCTAAAGTTACAAGCTTACCATTACCCATTGCCGTAAAACTTGCAACAACAAATAATTTGCCTAAAAGCTGCTTTATTTCTTCCCATTCTATCGCTTTTTCTGCCAGCAATACTATCTTAAGTTGATTGCTTTCTATGCTATTGCCATACAAACCCACGCCACAAGAATCTGGCCCTCTTGTCTCTAAAGGTTGAATCAGATTTAGTAAATCAGATCCGAGGTTCTTATAGAATTGCGGGTTGCGATAAATAATTCCAGCTATGCCACACAAAATTATTCCTCCAGAGTTCAAATTTAGTAGTGAATGCCTGTAAGTGTTTATAATAAACCTTTCAAATAATAATTTTGTATCTTAATTAACTTGTAGAACAATAATTCTGCAATAACCTTAAGGTGATGACTTATGTCTGAGACAGCCGACATTGTAGTTGTGGGTGGGGGCTGCATAGGTGCGGCGATCGCGCTGCATTTAGCCGAACGGAAAGCTGGAAAGATAATATTATTAGAAAAAAAGCAGCTTGCTAATGGCGCATCTGGCAAAGGTATTGGTATTATTCGCACGCATTATACCCACCCAATTTTAGCTGAATTATCCCACAGATCTCAGCAAGTATTTCATAATTTTAAAGAGCGATTTGGTGGGTATGATAGCGGTTTTAATCCCTGCGGTTACTATGTTTTGGTAAGCGAATCAGATGTAGAAACCCTAAAAACTGTTGTCAATATGCACCAGGATATGAATATTAAGGTAAGCCTGGTGGATTTAGCGGAAGTTCAGGCGCGGGTTCCTCAACTAAATCTTAGTGATGTTGCTGCTGTTGCTTACGAACCAAATTCTGGCTATGGAAATCCGCCTCAAACCACGTTAGCTTTTGCACGACGCGCCGCCGATTTAGGAGTAGAAATCCGTACAGAAACCCCGGTTTTAGAAGTTAAGTTAGATGCGGCTGCTAGAGTGCAAAGCGTTGTGACGCCAGCGGGTGAAATTATGACGCGATCGCTGGTAGATTGTGTTGGCCCTTGGGCTAAAAAGTTTGTAGAACATCTGGGATTAGAGTTTCCTGTTACTCCGATTGTTGAACACGTTGTAGTTGTTAAACGGCCAATTGAATTTGCCCAACCTCATCCAGTTATTTCCGATTTAGTTAATCTCTGCTACTCGCGTTCCGATGGAAATCAACCATTTACGCGGATAGGTAACTCCGATCCAAAATATCATCCCCAATTTAGGCTAGAAGATGCAGATGATTTTCACAAGCAATATTATCCCAATATTGCCGAAGACCTTTATCAAAAATTGACCCATAGGTTCCCCAGTTTGAAAGATGCGGAAATTGCGGAAAAATATTCTGGCATTTGGGGAATTACGCCAGATTATCAACCAATTATAGATAAGTTAGATGCTGTACCTGGATTTTATTGTGCGGTGGGTTTCAGCGGTCATGGTTACAAGCTGAGTCCTGTAATTGGAGATTTGATGAGTCAGTTTATTCTGGGGGAAACTAACGATTTTGTGGATAAGTTGAGGCTGTTCCGCCTTAATCGCTTCCAGGAAAACGATTTAGTTAAGCCCCCAGTGACTTATGGCAAAGCCAAAGGCTTGCGATAGATTGCGACTTCACAAACGCGGATCGACTGGTTCGCTTTCAAGGGCTAAAATGCCAAAAATACATTCGTGGACGCGGCGCAACGGTTGGTGCTGAACGAAACGTTCTAGTGCTTCAATTCCCAAGGCAAATTCGCGTAGTGCTAAGGATCTTTTGATGGATAAACCGCGCGATCGCAACCTTTCTAGATTCTCTTCAGCCGTGTATTCTGCACCATAGATAATCCGCAAATATTCCCTCCCGCGACACTTCACCGCAGGTTGCACTAACCCCTTGTGTTGACCAACAAAATCAAGCGGTTTCACTACCATTCCTTCACCACCGCGACTCGTCATTTCCTCCCACCATCTGATACCTTCATCCCCACTCGCTGCATCAGTAAACTCCACTACTTTGTAAGCTGTCGCCAGCATCAATGCTTCGTCAACGCGACAGATTTTCGCGAGTGTCTCCATGTGCCAAATGTGGTCTTTATCAATATGCACCGCACCCTCTGTTGCTAATAAATGAAACGGTGCTAGCTTCAAATCAGCTATAGAGTTAACTTGCCAACAATAACGCCGATAAGCTTCAACATATTGAGTCGCCATTTCTGCACGCTGCTGATAGTGAGAAACTGACGCATTAACATCAACTCCCCGCGATGCTGCTTTTTCTAAAACTGCTACAGCTTCAGAAAGTGACGCTTGAGATGCAGCACCAACGGCTGCATATTGCCGTTGCAGCAATTCTTGTGCTTTGGCTGACCAAGGCATCAATTCGCAGTCTAAAATAACCCAGCTAGTATTAAATTCCTCCCAAAAGTTAGCGGTTTCTAATGCTGTTTGTAATCTTGCCAGCAGTTCTATTTCTACTGCTGTATTATCGAAGAAACGCCGCCCGGTGCGAGTGTAGCAGATGCCAATTCCTTCACCGACAACGCCGAACCGCTTACGCGCTGTATCTTCATCGCGGCAAACGATAACAATAGCACGCGAACCCATGTGCTTTTCTTCGCATACGACTTTCGTAACACCCCGTTCTTTATAGTAGGAAAATGCTTCTGCTGGATGTTCTAATAAACCAGGTTCAAATGAGGTTGCACAGGGGGACATAGTAGGCGGCAAATAGATCAGCCACTTGGGATTAGCAGCAAATCTACTCATAATTTCTAGGGCAGCGATCGCATTCTCTTCCCTAATCATTATATTGTGCTGCAACCTAGTAGTAATTAACCGCTTGCCCACAACATCTTCAATATCTAAGACATCATCAAGCTGCTGCTGTGAAGTTAGCAAATGCGTGTTTCCTTGAGGAAACAACGGTTTAACTGATTCGCGATAAATCCGTGCTGCGGGGACAGAAACTAATTCTTTTTCCGGGTAACGCAACGCCGTCAGCTTGCCCCCATAAACGCAGCCAGTATCGATGTCAATTGTATTATTAAGCCACTGTGCTTCTGGAACTGGCGTGTGACCATAAACTACCATTGACTTGCCGCGATATTCAGATGCCCAGTTATAGCGAATTGGCAAACCAAATTCGTCGATTTCTCCTGTCGTTTCTCCATACAAAGCAAACTCGCGCACGCCGCGAGAACCGCGCCCTTGCATTGACTCTTTCATACCCGCGTGGGCAACAACAAGCTGACCTTCATCTAACACATAATGACTAACAAGAGTCTCGATAAAATCAGCGATTTCTCGTGAAAATGGTTCGCGAATATCATCTGCGATCGCATCAATTTCAGCTAAACTCTGTTCCAGCCCATATGTCACCTTGACGTTATTACCCCGCAACTTACGCATTAGCTTAATTTCGTGGTTCCCCGGCACGCACAAAGCAGTTCCCGCTTTGACCATGTTTCGCACTAGCTTCAACGTGTCTAAAATGCGCGGGCCTCTGTCTACTAAATCTCCCAAAAATACTGCTTTTCTTCCTTGTGGATGGCTGTATACAGGACTATTCCAAAAAGATTCATTATCAATTTTACCTGTTACTTCATAACCCAATTTTTGCAACAATGCTTCAAGTTCATCCCCGCATCCGTGAACATCGCCAATAATATCAAACGGGCCACGATCGTGCTTTTTGTTATTCCAAAGGGGTTGTATTTCAATAACAACTGAATCTACCTCTTCCGGCGAATCCACTACATAAACATGGTTATACCGAAATCCTTCCTTTTGTAGGCTACGCAACGAACGCCTCAAATTTTGGGAATGTCTGCGGACAACATGGGGGCCAAAGTTGCGATCGCTCCTATTTTTATTTCTCTCGTGGCATAATTGCTCTGGCATATTCAGCACAATAGCAACTGCAAAATAGTGATACTCACGCGCCAATTGCAATAGCGGTTTGCGATCCTCTGGCTGAACGTTCGTAGCATCAATTACCGTCAATTTCCCCGCTGCTAACCGCTTCGCTGCAATATAGCGAAGTACCTCGAAAGCGTCCTTACTTGCAGACTGGTTATTTTCATCATCAGAAACCAACCCTCGGCAAAAATCAGAGGATAATATCTCAGTCGGTCTAAAATGTTTCCGGGCAAAGCTAGACTTACCGGAACCAGAAGCACCAATGAGGATAACTAAAGATAATTCAGGAATTGTTATTTTCATCGTTTGTCCAATATGTTTTATCTTATTCTTATAACTATTTTTTATGATGCCATCCGGCCAGGGCAGAAGTGTGTTTGTTACTGCCATACTACACCCGACGTGCTGACCCGTTTCCAGATTAATAAATACCGCCTCCTTCTCCTGCGGCTTTAAATTAACAAACGCTGCTCTAAACGCCTTGCTCGAAAAAGTTAGCAGCGTGGTTCATTTCTATCTAAAACAAAAAAACCGCTCTCGTCAAATCCGCTTTGGATGTTGTTTTGACCACTCATCATGAATGTGCCTAAGATAAGGCGATCCCCCTTTCCTCGTTGGCAATGATAAGAGCGATCGCACCAGCCAATGTTCAAAAGCGATCGCTCTTACCTCTTCTCCAATTCAGGCACAAAAACTGACAAAGCTTTGGGAATAACCCTAAATCTCGCTGGGGTTGCCGTTGTTTTTTCCCCATCTGTATTAATTGCGTAAGGTCTGCGAGTAAATAACTGGATATCTTTACCTTCGATAATCCGCACACCTTTACCCGTTACAGATTTACCCCGCAGCGCAGGGGGTATCAGCGGTAGCATTTCCCACCAATGGCGAATTTCCAAGCTTTGCAAATCTAGCCTCTGGTCGTCTATAGTCGCATCATCCGCGATCGCCAACCCGCTACCGTAATATTTACCGTTAGCGACTGTAATCTGCAAGGTTTTCACCTCGATAGACTGGTTATCCCAATGGATGTCTACCCAAAACGGTCGCGCTGTCCATACTACCTGCACTGCTGTGGCAATATAAGCCAAAACTCCCCATCGCCGCTTCAATTTTTTGGAAACTCTACGGTTGACTTCTGCACTCAACCCCAGACTCGCAATATTGAAAAAATACTGGCCGTTCACCCATCCCAAATCAATGCGCTGAAGTCGACCATCGGCAATAATCTTACAAGCCTCTGGCAGAGATTGAGGAATTCCCAGAGTTCTGGCGAGATTGTTGGCGGTTCCTAATGGCAGAATCCCTACTGGTAAGTTTGTATCCAACAATCCGTCTACGGCAGCATTGACGCTGCCATCTCCACCGCCAACGATTACCAGATCGATGCGATCGCGGTATTGTCTAATTAGGTCAGGAAACTGCTTGGGGTTTTCACCAGACCCTTCTATAATTTCAAAACCCAACTGTTGCAATTGTTCAATTGCTTGCTTTCCCGCGTCGTAACCTCGTCGGGAATTAGGATTAACCAGTAGCAATCCTCTTTGTTTCATCCCCCGATCGCGATTCAAGGCAAGTCCTCAGCGGCGCGGTTTACAATCTAAACACGCGAATTATAACATCCCATATCCTCGCGGGCGTTCTGGTGACACCGATTTTTCTCTGATGGCTCGGTTTATTTACCTAATTTAATATAATAATTGCTTTATTTTGTCAACCCCCACAGATGGAATATTGGTATTTCCTGGCTTAAGCACTACACGGAGTAGTAATTACCGTACAAAACCGAAAAAACACTTGCCATAATGCACTAAGGTACGCTAGAAATGTAAATGATTGCTTCCGCGCAAACAACTCTTCAACGGTAGAACATAAGTTGCAGGAAGCGTTTCTAGTTAAATATTGGCAAAACTAATTTCTAATCTATGACTAAGCAGCAAGTTATTCACCCAATGGTGAAGTTGCAGCATCAAGTAGGTTCACTCGTCGCGTCCAAAATCATCAAACCTAGCGATCGCATTTGGAAAATAGCTCTGCTATACGGCGATGAATGGTCTTACTGGAAACAAGAACTGCTGGACTTTGGCTTCACCACACAAGACCCAATTAGCGAATTGCTAGCGGTTGAAGCTTGGGAAGATGAGGACTAAAGACAATCTGCCAAGGCCAGGGACAGTTCCTTGGCACTTTGGTAGCGATCGCGGGGTTTAGGCTCTGTCACTCGCTCAATTGCAGACCGCAATTGTGGCGTGACTGTGGGAATGCTTTCCACATCAAACCGATAGCTAGAACCCCGCTTGCGATAAAACTTCATTGGGTTATCGCCAGTTAGTAAGAAAATTAGCGTTGGGCCAATTGCATAAAGATCGGACTGAGTACAAGGCTGGCCCCGGTCTTGTTCGGGGGCGCTGTACCCCTCAGCACCGATACGAGTTCCAAGTGCAGTACCAATTTCTTTAACAGCTCCAAAATCCAGCACTACCACGCGATTGTCAACAGTGCGTACCAAAAGATTCGCAGGTTTAATATCGCGGTGGATGAGGGGCGGCTCTTGTTGGTGAATATAGTCCAACACATCGCAAGTTTGAATCATCCAAGCGATCGCCTGGGGGGGAGTACATGGCCCCCGCAGGTAAATGCGCTTTTCTAAATCCTGACCGTGGATCAGCTCCATCGCCAGGTATTTTTTTCCGCCCTCAACAAAGAAATCATAATACGTTGGTATTCCCGGATGGTGCAGCCCCTTGAGAATACGGGCTTCTCGTTCAAACAATTCTTGGGCTTTGGAAATTTGAGCCATGTCGGCATTCATTTCCTTTAATACCAGCAACTGGGAACGTCCGTTAATAGTTCCAACTTTATCCCAAGCCAGATAAGTCGTACCCATTCCTCCCTGTCCCAGCGTCCGCAGCACCTGATACTGGCGGATGAACCGCTGCACCTGAACTATGGGTTGCCCGCAGTGTATGCAGAACAGATTATTAGGGGGATTCCCAGAGTGCGTACACAACTCTTGTCGTTTTGAGTTTATTCCCTGCTGACCCCTTGGGGCAGGAGTTGGGTATTCGCGCTCTGTTGCATCTGGAGGGTGCGGGGGGTTTGTGCGTTGGGGTTGCCAAGAGACTCCAGCCTGTGGGCGATGCTGCCCTGTAGCGAGCTGGAATTTCAGCATCGGGCCGCCCCGCGCCAATTGAATCAGGGAATCATTGGATAGCAAACCCTGAGACACTAATATGCCATCGACAAAAGTGCCATTAGTGCCCTGATTAACCAGCTGCCACGAACTGTTGGAGTTGGAGTTACCCACTCGTTGCAGTTGCGCGTGATGCCGGGAAACGAGAGCATCGTTGAGAACAACATCATTATCCGGAGAGCGACCGATCCGAATCGTCGATTCACTCTCGAAATTCCACTGTTGTTGCGGAGTGAGCGCCTGCGGCTCTAGAAGGCTCAGCGTGACCACAGTTAAACACTAGAGACTAAAGGTAATAGGTAATAGGTAATGGGTAATAACTAATACTTAGTTCGTAGTCCTCAGACGTTTTACCAATGACAAGGACTAAGAACCAATGGCTAATAACCAATTACCAACAAAAACGAGGAACCGTTGAACAATGCACCCTTCAAAACATTTGAGGTTGATCCAGGTTTGGCCGCACCTTTGCCCGGACAATAACGGCTGTGATGTTATCGTGACCATTTTGCTGATTGGCTAGGTCAATTAATTGTGCCAGACCCTGATCCAGATTAGCTCTAGAACTGAGAAGTGGCAAAAGGTGAGTCTGCCAGCAGCTTTCTAGTAGGTCATGATCTGACATGCCATCGGAACACAGTACCAGCAGGGTATCTTCATTGAGTTCCAGAAACTGGACATCTGGATTAACAAACTGCTCATCTCGCGGACCAAGGGCTTGAGTCAGTTGATAGGCATCGGGACGGGAATAGGCGATCGCTGGTTCCACCCCCCGGCTTATTTCTCGCTGTCCCACCTCATGATCTACAGTTACTTGCTCCAGATTGCGTTTGCGACTAACTCGATACAGGCGAGAATCTCCCACATGGGCAACAGCTACCTTTGTATCCTGAACCAAAACAATTACCAGAGTCGTGCCCATACGTCCGCTACCAGAACGGGCGTTTTGTTGGTTCACATCGTAGATTGCCTTATTTGCTAAACGCACTGCTTCGCGGATAGTCTCTTCTTGGGGCATCTCGTCTTTCCAGTTAGCTTGAAAGAAGCGTCGCAGAGTTTCCACCGCCATGACGCTAGCCACTTCGCCACCCGCGTGTCCCCCCATACCATCGCAGAGAATATAGAGGCCACGAGCTTGGATGGTTCGACCCATGGGACTTTCCTGCTTCTGGCTAAAAGTCTGTATGCCAAAGTAGTCCTCATTGTGTTCCCGCATACGGCCAATATCGGTAGTGCCAGCGTCCTCAAGGCTGAGTAACTGCATGGGGAGAATTATGGTTTCAATATCATCTCCTTCACTCAGGTCACTGCCTTTGAATTCTAAATTGGCTTGCGTGACAGCATAGTCAGGCTGAGTTAATGTATCGTTCATCAGTCCTATTTCCTTGCTAGCGGACTCTTGGTTGGCTTGCAGTTCGCTGGCGATCGCTTCTAGGCGATCGCGCAGTTGCTCCATCGTCACTATCCCGCCCTGTCGTAAGTCCCGGCACAATTCATCTACCGAACCAAACTGCGTCCGCTGAGACTGGCTGAATAACACCTGCCACATTTGCCCTAAATCGCTTAGTTTAGCTTGAGCCTCGTCCCGTTCTCGATACAGTGCGACAAGGCATATTTTCTGGTCTTCATCCAATCTTAAATTTTCTCTCAAAAGCAGACTTTGACGGCACTTCCAAGGTTCTAGCGCTGCCCACAGTTTGGCCATCTCGCCCAGCCAGTACAACATCTGGAATGGCGGTACCTCGTCCTTTCCCCACAGGTCGGCGAGCAACTGCCATTCCAGTCGGTCTTCAAGTAGCACGATAGCGTCCCCATCCTGCTGCCATGCATCGTGGATTTTTGGTATGGCCGGGGACATCTGCTCTTGTAAGGCCAAATATGGTTGGGCAGGCGCTGGTATGGCTATGGCCTTCCAGGAGTCTGAATTAAGCAGATCTGACGTTAGAGCATGGGGGCGACCCCCTGAAGTACTTGATTGCTGATCCATAAGCGCTTCTAAAGGAGACTTTTGATACGGTTGACAGTCTAAAACTCTCACCAGCGCAGGCTCGTTTAAAGCAGTCTCCACACCTTCGCCCTCTGAGGGTATGGATTTTACGGATGATAGCAGTCGATAACGTTGCTGGGGGTCTAAATAAGAATTCTCTGATGCGATCGCAGCTACTGGGCTAGGAGCATTGTTGGGCGTCTCGGATGGCATATCGCTACTTCCACTTTTGCCCTCAATGTCGTCTTGGGGAAGAATTGCCAAAGACCCGATTAATCCGGCGTCTGGCGTCGCTGATTGCACAGAAGCGGGATCTGCTGCGATCGCGCGATCGCTCGACTCTGTACCAGATAACTCCTGAACCTGGGTTTTCCCAGCCATTGCTGGGTTTTCCGCTTCGATAATAGATGGATTTATATTTGAACTTGCCGTCGTTAAAGTGCTTTCCGCCTCATTTGTCGCGCTGACTTGCGCCCCTATGTCAGTGGTTTCTATGTTTGAAGATGCAGCTTGCGTGAAGCTTGCTGCTGCATCTAGAGGGGCTTCTTCTGCATTGCCCTCTGTCGGCGAGACAGGATTACTCGGCGTCTCTACAAGACTTGGTGCTGGCGGGGCAGATGCAGCCACAGCCGCTTCTTTGAGTTGCCAATCAGGGATATTTAAGATTGCAGCCAACCGCACCGTTCCCGCGATCGCACCACAATTTTGACAATGTTCTTCACTGAAGGCAACCCCGCTGCCGCATTGGCCACAGATTTTGTGGCTTAGGGAAGTTCCACATTTTTGACAAAACTTGTTGGTATTCGGGTTTTCAAACTGACACTGGGGACAGACAAGCATAATGGAACTTCCTCAATTGTCATCAAATTCGTGTGCGCCGGATATAACGGACTTTGGGATCTAGTTTGCCACGATTAGATAGGTGGTTGCACCAAACTATCGTCATATTGGTAATTGGTCATCGCTCGTTAGTTTTCCTCCCTCCCAACGGCCAAATCACAAATTTTAAAGTAGTTGCAATTCAGCAGGTGTTAGATCGCGCCACTGACCAGGTTCTAAGCCAGACAACTGTAGGTGAGCGATCGCTACCCTCACCAGTCGCAGCGTCGGGAAACCCACCGCCGCCGTCATCCGCCGCACCTGTCGGTTCTTGCCTTCAAAAAGCGTCATTTCTAGCCATGCTGTCGGCACAGTCTTGCGAAATCTAATCGGCGGATCGCGGGGCGGTAGCAGTGGTTCTGGCAACAACTTTACCTTTGCTGGCCGCGTCTTGTAATTTTCGATAACCACACCTTGTTGCAGTTTGTTAATAGCAACAGTATCGGGAATGTTCTCCACCTGCACCCAGTATGTGCGGGAATGTCCAAATCTCGGATCGCTCAGACGGTGTTGCATTTGGCCGTTGTTAGTCAACAGCAACAGACCCTCACTATCCCAGTCTAGCCGCCCAACTGGGTAAACAGAGGGAACTGGGATATAGTCCTTGAGCGTGCGGCGTTTTTTCTCAGTTTGGCTATTGTCGGTAAACTGCGACAAAACGCCATAAGGCTTGTAAAACAGGATATAGCGATACACAATGCAACTTGTTCATGGTTCATAGTTCATGGTTCATGGTTCATCGTTTAGAATCTCTCGGCAATTAATAATGAGCAATGAACCCTGACCAATGACAGCTTAGTTAATTTTGACGCGGAAACGGACAAAACCAAAGTTTGCACCAGATGTGTTAGAAAGTGTTTCCAGATTTACTAGGGCAGAACCATCAGGATTGTTAGGACTGGGGCAGACATTACTAGCAAATTTTCCAGACGGTGGGACTAGGCTGGAGAAAAATGCTCCCTCATCTGTATCCGGTAAATTTGTCAGCGATCGCGCCGAACCAGCCAGATTAAGCCTTATTCCACTACCTGACCCAAAACTATCAGGTATAAAGGTTGTCTGGGGTGGAATTGGATCGCAGAATTTTAAGTTGTCGATGGGGGCAGCGCCATCCGAGAGAAAATAGATCGTGTACTCTATCTCGTCACCGCTTTGTAGAGGCGCCGAAATATTAGGAACTCCTAACAGTAAGTTAGCAGGCCAGCCAGTTGCTGTGTCATTGGTGGGATCTGCTGAAATAAAGCTATTGAAGTTAACGCCGCTGATGGCCGTACCATTTCTAGTTACATTTGTAATTCTCTTCACCAGACGCAGACGCGGTGAGGTGCCAGGTAGACTTGTGATAACTGCCGCAGTTGTAGCAGTACCGTCGTTATTGCTTGGGTCGGGGTCTGGGGTATCAGAAGTATTGGAAGCAATATTAGTGTAGGTACCGTTCGTAGGTAGGGTGACTGTAACAGTACGAGTAACGCGATCGCCTCTGTTTAAGGTAATTGCAGGCCATGTCACCACGCCAGGGGCAAACGTACCGCCATCACTTGCACTAACAAAAGTTGCACCACTGGCAATCAAGTCGCGGATGACTACATTCGTCGCAGTATCGGGGCCGTTGTTAACAGTAGTGATAGTGTAAGTGACTGTGGCTGGAGCTTGTTCATTGCCAGTTGAACCAGATTTGGTAGTAGCAACATCAGCTTGCGTTGCACTAGGAACAACTGTAGTGACTCTGGCTGTTGGCAGACTACCGTTGTTATTACTGGGAGTCGGGTCTGGACTATCAGAAGTGTTGGAAGCCGTGTTGGTATAACTGCCGTTGACAGGTAGGCTCACTGTAATGGTGCGAGTGACGCGATCGCCTTTTCTAATCGTATTAATAGCAGGCCAAGTCACGACACCGTTGGCAAATGTACCGCCGTCACTCGCACTAACAAAAGTAGATCCGGCGGCAATTTGGTCGCGGATGACTACATTTGTGGCGTCGTTGGGGCCGTTGTTAATAGTAACGATTCTGTAAGTGACGTTGCTGGGAGCAGATGCAAGGCCAGTAGGGCCAGATTTGAGCGTCACAAGATCGGCTGGATTTCCGCTAGCAACAATGGTTGTAACTTGAGCATTAGCAGAAGTTCCGTTGTTGTTGCTTGTATTGGGGTCGAAGGAATCAGAGGTATTAGAAGCACTGTTGGTATAACTGCCGTTGGCGGGTAGGGTGACGGTAATGGTGCGAGTGACACTTTGACCGTTGTTAAGAGTAATAGCAGGCCAACTTACTACACCGTTAGCGAACGTACCGCCGTCGCTGGCGCTGACAAAATTTGCACCACTGGCGATCGCATCGCGGATGACTACATTTGTGGCAGCATCCAGCCCGTTATTAGTTGTAGTAATAGTGTAAGTAACGTTGCCTGGAGTACCCAGGCTAGTTACCCCAGTTTTGCTAGTTAAGATATCGGCTGAGTTTCCACTAGGAACAAGAGTAGTAACTTGGGCTGCTGGCAGACTACCGTTGTTGTTACCTGGGGTGGGGTCTGGTGTATCAGAGGTGTTGGAAGATGTGTTGGTATAACTGCCGTTGACGGGTAGGTTGACTGTAATCGTGCGAGTGACAGTTTGACCGTTGTTGAGGTTAACAGCAGGCCAACTTACTACACCGTTAGCGAACGTACCGCCGTCGCTGGCGCTGACAAAAGTTGCACCGGAGGCAATTTGGTCGCGGATGACTACATTCGTGGCATCGTTGGGGCCGTTGTTAGTCGTCGCGATCGTATAGCTGACTTCGCCTGGTGCAGGACGCCCAGTAGGGCCTGATTTAGTGGTGACAATATCGGCGGAAGTTGTACTGGGAACAACTGTAGTAACGCTGGCTGCTGGATCTGTACCGTTGTTGTTGCCTGGGGTGGGGTCTGGTGTATCAGAGGTGTTGGAAGATGTGTTGGTATAGCTGCCGTTGACGGGTAGGGTGACTGTAATGGTGCGAGTAGCAGTTTGACCGTTGTTGACGGTAACAGCAGGCCAAGTCACTACACCGTTAGCGAACGTCCCGCCATCGCTTGCACTCACAAAAGTAGCACCTGCGGCAATTTGATCGCGGATAACTACATTTGTGGCATCACCAGGGCCGTTGTTAGTCGTCGCGATCGTGTAGGTGGCGTTACCTGGAGCCGCAGGAAGGCCAGCAGGGCCGGATTTGCGAGTGACGATATCGGCGGCTGAGGCTGTACCTGGGACTTGGGTGGTAAATGGGGATTGATTGTCGTTGGGGGTAGGATCTTGGGTATCAGAGGTGACGGAAGCTGTGTTGGTGTAAGTGCCGTTGGCGGGTAGGCTCACTGTAACAGTGCGAGTTACAGCAGGATTGTTTGCATCCGTAGGGTTAATGGTAATAGCAGGCCACGTTACTACGCCGTTGGCGAACGTCCCGCCATCACTTGCACTAACAAAAGTAGCACCAGCAGCAATTTGGTCGCGGATGATTGCATTTGTGGCAGCACCAGGGCCTTTATTAGTTATGGTGATGGTGTAAGTGACGTTGCCTGGTGCAGGGGAATTAGCAAGGCCGGATTTACTAGCGGCCAGATCTGCTGAAGCAGGAACAACTGTAGTGGTAACGGTGCTTGTGGTACTGGGGCTTGTATTCTGTAGACCCCCTGGCAGCACGATATTGGCAGTATTTGTTATTGTCCCGGAAGCTGATGGACTTACCGTACCAGTGATGGCCAGCGTTATGCTCTGCCCTGGTGCTAAGTTTAGCCCCGTCCACTCACCTGTGGCGGGGTCGTAGGTTCCCGCTGGCCCTGGCGTGCCACTTGTAGTATAAGTTGGGCTAACTACCGAGCCTGGGGGGTTTATGGCGTCTGGCACCGTCACGCCTGTTAGGGTACAACCAAATTGGCGGTTTGCGGGATTGTAAACTTGGTCGTTTGTGACGGTGATGTTATAAGTAATGGGGCTGCCCGCAGGCACTGAAGATGGCCCAGTTTTCCCGACTCCCGCGCCAGCAACGGTTGGTTGCGGTAGGGTAGCAAAGTCACTGATGTTTGTAGCGTTACCGGGAGCAACTTGCGTGCCGACTCCAGTGTTAGGGTCGATCCTAACAAGGCCATTAGTACTACCAGTAGCATAAAGGTTTCCATCTTGACCAAAGGCTAGCGCACCTAGCTGGAAAGTAGCAGCTAGACCTGTTGTGCCCCCCACTAAGGTCGAACCAGTAACGTCCCCCGCCGGGTTCAAAGTTACTCTGTAAAGACTGGCCGGGCCTCCATTGGTTACATAAAATGTCTGGCCGCTGGGGTCAGTAGGGTCAAAAGCCAAATCCCCGCTACCAGCGGCCAATCCGCTAATTGTCCCCCTTGCGGTGGCAACGCCAGTTGTTGTATTAATTGTGTAGATAGCTGTGGGAGTTCCAGCAACACTACTACCCATAGCGTAGATTAGACCACTGGGACTTAAGCCAAGTCGAAAGAAGCCACCTGCTGGCCCACCAACGATCGGCCCGACGATGGTGTTGGTTGCAGTAGCTGGGTTCCAATACGCCAGCCTGTATGTCGTTGATCCAGCAGCAGCATTTTCTACATAATAAATAAAACCCGTGCTTTGCTCTCTGGCAAGAGTGACAGTGGTAAATGAAAGATTTCCCACCACATTGGTGGCTCGGGTCGAAGTATTCATAACATAGATATTTGTATCGGTGCCACCACCGGAGCCATACAGGAGGTTGACGAAGCAGGTGTTGGCGGCATCGGCTCTTTGAGGTAGCGACATAACACTCAACACTGTCAACAGTGGCACTACTGATATTTGCCAGCGTATTTGCAAGTACGCTAGGTTAATTAGCCAGCGTTTGAATTTTTTGAAGTTACTTATATTTTTCTTTTCAGTACGCTCTAAACGACGTTGTTTCGATTTACCTAAGTACGAATTATTGAAGTTATACACAGTTGGTAGATGTTTAGGAAACAATTTAATGGCTTGCTTCTTAAATATTTATGTGGAGAGCCTAGAATTAATAAATATTTAGCTTAAATTTAATCTTTTCTTTATAAGAATGGAAACCCCCTTTGCTTAAATCTCTAAGGCTAACTAGCATTATCATGTCAGCTAAATATATATTGTAAGACCTTAGTCAAACAAAGAATTTTATTTTTTATTTCATAATGCCTTTTAACCTAACTTTGCTAGACTGTCTAGGTACTAGGTATTAGTAATGCAACAAATTTTCATGAGCGTCTTTTTCAGGGCGATCGCGTATCAATACTTATAGGTAACGTTCACATCCCTCTAGTCGCCTTTTTAAGTGGGAGAAAATACTTAAAGCCCCTAATTTATCCCCGTTGCGGGGAGTTACAAGGGGTAAACAATAGTAGCCTAAAAGTAGGCGATCGCGTAAATTCCCATGTCAGCTTCTTTGTCCTCGAAGAAGCTACCAATGTTTTGTAGTCCACAGAAAAATTAATTTTTAGATAAATGACGAATAAATAAAAACTCATTCATCATTTATACTTAAAAATTTCTACCTCTCCAGTTGTAAATCTTCTTCTTGCACGATCAACTCGATACCTCTGGCGTCTGAGAAGATAAACTCAACCCGCCTGTCTCGCGCATAATCCAATCGAGTATTACCTTCAGTACGACGTAGGGATTCACCGAATGCCCTTATCCTCATTCTCTCAGGTGCAATACCCTGCCTTCTTAAATAATTTCGCGCCGCGATCGCCCGCCGATTTGATAAATTCAAGTTGTAAGCATTGCTAGCACGCGGATCTGTATGTCCTTGAAGTTCTACAACTATAGTCGGCTGTTCTCGCAATACCGTAGCAATCCGATCTAGAACTTGGGCACTTTCTGGACTAATAATGTCTTTGTCTAAGGCAAAGTGGACATTTGTCGGTACTTGAATGCGGATGGGCGTTGGAGGTATTTCTGGTGGCGTTGGTTCGATTGGTGGTTCTGGTGGAGGTGGCGCACTGGTGCATTTGGGTATCTCTGGTGGCGTTCGGTTTTCTAGCTGCGGCTGGGTTCCATCGTTAGATAAAATTGCGGCATTTATAGCGGGTTCAGATGTTCCGTATTTTGGGTTAGAAGCGATCGCGCTTACTCTTTCCCCCGCCTGCAACTTATCAACCGTTGCGCTAAATTTCCCCTTTTCATCTGCCTCAACTGTCGTCAAAACTTCTCTCAAATCGCCATACGCAGATCGATTAGGTATTAAAGATCCAGCATTGGCATTTAAAGAATTTTCTGCTCCCAACCCTCTGCCCGCGATCGCTTGTTGTACCCGATAAATTTCTATGCGGGAACCCGGATCGGCTTTACCAATGACAGTAGTTTTATTGCCCAAAACAAAAAACTCTTTACTGATAAATTCCGGCGCATTAATAGATGCGTTTCCAGTATCTTTTCTGCGGTTGCGGGAATTCCGTTCAGGATTGGGGCCATCTCCTCGTTGAAAGTCAGTAACATCTGTACCGCTTTGCGTTACTAAGTCTATACTCAGCCCATCAATATTATTAAAACGGTTGCCGGAAATTATGTTGCGATCGCTCTTTGGATACGAAGCTACTGCTACACCCGCACCCACTTGATGGCTGATATCATTCTCTACAACCTGGTGTTCGTTTCCCATCAAATACACCGCTGCTCGCTGTAACCGACGACTGTTAAACTTAATTTGGTTACTGCGAATAGATACTGCCCCATCTGGCTTAAATAAATACACTCCACTGCCATCGTTACCGCATATCAAATTACCGCTAATTTGCGTTTTATCGACCGCACCTTCTAGTCGAATTGCATCTGGCATCCCCGCTATTCCATTACCTACAATAAGGTTTTCGCTAACTTGCATACTGTTAGCATTAACCCCAGTAATAATAGCGCTACCATCGTGGTTAGAAATCCGGTTGCGGCGAATATTTGTGCCCAAACTGTTAAATACAGAAACGCCAAAAGCAGAAGTAGTTTGCGGCACGCTCTCATCAGGCAAAATGCCCAACCAGTTATTTTCAATTACTACATCTCTGGGCGGTGTTTCTCCCCGCTTATTTAACTCAATTCCCAAGCTTCTAGCAGCAGCTAAATTATTCCCAAAATAGGAATAATGTATGTAATTTTCTGATGCGGTGCCGATAAAAATATCGGCTGGTGGAGTAGTAGCAGTGGCGCGAAGATTTGATGTGAAACCATACAAGGCTAAACCGCGAACGGTGACACCATCTGCCGCTATACTTAGACCGCGAAACACTTCGCGATCGCTTTGGGGTGTTAATTGCACAACTGGAATTGGAATCGCAATTTCAGCAGTTGCAGATTTTGTAGCGTCATACCCCTGCTGAGTCGTGCCATCTACTAATACTGGCACGCTGAGGGGTGGCAATGCTTGTGTCAGCCGGATGGTAGTTTGTTCAGCAGGGAGATTAAACGCAATTTCCGATTTATTTGCTGGGGAGATTTGTGCTTTTTCAGCCGGACTAAGTTGGTCTTGGGAGATAGTGCCATTAACTAGAGCGATCGCTTCTCTTAAAGTCAGACCATCATCCGCCTTAATTACCCCATCCTGGTTGCTATTCACCACAACTCTCAGAGGTGTAATTGCACTTTGAGCCAGAGACAGTGCGCTACCACCTGAAGTTATTACTAGAAGCGCTGATGTAGAAATAGAGAAATAGTTAGTAAAGCGCATATTCACTCATGAATGGATGAAATGATGAATAATGAATGGTAAATGATGAATTATGAATAACTGAAATATTATTTCAAGCAATATTCAGCATTCATAATTCATCGCTTCCTTCCTTCAAACTTCATAATTCATATTTTCTCCATCCTTTTTATTACAGACGGAAGAAGGGGGCTAGAGAAATGAGGAAAAATGCTATATTTTTCACTCTTAACTTCAGAAATTGGCAGTTGCGATTTTAGATTCTTGATTGGGAATTTTGGCTTATTAGATTCTTCTTCGCGGCTACCTGCGTCAGAAGATTCTAACTGCTTACTACTATTTCCCGCTCCTTCATCAGTTGGCTTAATTTCAGAATTAGCAGGCGGTGTAGTAGGAGGATTAGCCTCCGGCTTGACTTCAGAATTAGCAGGCGGTGTAGTAGGAGAACTAGCCTCCGGCTTGACTTCAGGATTAGCAGGCGGTGTAGTAGGAGAACTAGCCTCCGGCTTGACTTCAGGATTAGCAGGCGACGTAGTTGAAGAATTAGCCACTGGCTTCACTATTGATTCTTGTTGCTGCGGTGGCGCTACCTTTTGGCGCCCAAACCCGCCTAACAGTTCGTTAAGCTTCAAAGTCAGGCCAAAATAAACGCCCCCATTAGACCGATAGCCCGTGAAGTCGCGGTCGTCCACGCTGCCAAAACTATATCCCAGCGAAGCCCGCAAATCTGGCGTCAAATAATAACCCGCCTCAACCGCCAACCCAGTTTCCTTAAAACCAGTCGAAGGCTGTCCTATCCACCGCACTTCCCCAGCAATATCCGTCCTGTATCCCAGCTTATAAGCCGCCCGCGCTTGCGCCAGATACACCATGCTGTCTTGGCTAAAGTCACTCGCATAATACGTCGTGCTATAGCGCATCGCGTACTTGCCATAAAATTCCCAGCGCCAATCTGGGGCATAAATCGCCTCTGCGGCTACTAAGTGATCGTTGTAACCCGTGCCGCTACCCAGAAGCAAAGTTTCGGGAATAGTCGATGGGTTGCGTCGATATTCATATCTCAACAAGGCGTTAAACTGATCCGCGCTTGGGTCGCGGTAAGCCAGCCCCAGTTTCAGATTCACCGTGTCCCCCAATCCCCGCAGCAGTTGGTTGGAAGCATTCGCCTGCTGGTAGCGCACTAAGGCAGTCAGTGCGGGCGAAACTTTGCCAGCAGCCCCCGCAGAAATTACGGTATTGCTGCCGTCCTCGCCAGTCCGATGCTCCCAGCGCGCGCTTGCTTGAAAATCTGGATTGTCGGTATATTCAAAACCGACGCTGTAGGCATCGCCGCCAGCAAGTCCCAGGGAAGCGGCGCTTTGGCCTGTGGCGTAGGGTTGGGCAAATTGCTGTCCGGCGGCGGTGCGGACAAACAAGTTATTGAAAATGTGTTCGTAGCCGAGGTGAACTCGGAAACCAGGAGCAAGGACAATGCGATGATTTAGCCCGACTGCTCCTTGTCCAGTCACGCTACCAAAGGCGCTGATAATCGAGTAGCGACTTGTAATGGAAGTGTTTTCGCCCAACTGTCGATCTACGAGGGTGTCGAGGCTGGTGATGGAGTTGTTCTTAAAGAGTCCTCCATCAAAGAATTGATGAGCGAGGCGGAAAGTAACTCCTTGCATCGCCGCCCAATCTAGGCCAAGAGTGGTGCGGTTGGGATATAAAGGGTCGCTCCGACCGTCCAAATTCAATTCATTCTGAGCGCGGAAGGTAATGGTTTGAGTCAGGGGTAAGTTTAGACGGCTTACCAGTTGGCTGGCATTGCCATCAAAAGTGTCGCTGATTCTGTCGTCGCGATCGCGGTTCACATACTCCAAGCTCAAATCCGCCGCACCAAATTTCTGCACTAACCCCGCGCGTATCGTCGTCAGCGAATTATCCACTCTCTCGCCCGGTCTGGCTCGCGGTTGCGGGTTAAAAATATCAAAAAAATCAGTCCTGATTGCGGACGCCCTACCAAAATTAATTTCGTGGTCGTAACTCGCCGTCAAATTTGTGGTTTTGGTAATTTGCGCCGCTACATTAGCGCCGTATCTTGTCTGTCCTGGTGTAAAACTCGTTGTCGCGTTGTTAGAGAAATTCTCCTCAACAGAACGATAGTAACCCCGACCCAGCAAGAAAGGAGCGATCGCTCCATACGCCTCTACCCTATATGCGTTCCCCGTCACGTTTCCCAAAAACGGATCGTCGTTTGTCGAGCGGGCATATTCGCCGACTATTTGCCCGTTTTTACCCAGGGGGAATAGAAAATCCGCTCCCAGTAGCTCAAAGTTCCGGCTGTCTAGGTTCTCCCGCATATAACTAGCGCCAACCCAACTTTGCCGATTAAATTCTTGGGAAAAATTGTATTGCAGCCGCCCGCCATACAGATCTGTATTCTCACCCGCGCCCTCGTGCTGGTAAGTAACTACAATCCGCCGCACTTCAGTAGTACCAAACGGGTTAAGCTCTGTCGCCAAAAGCGGACGGCGGAACAACAGCGTACCGCGCTCGTAATCAATCTCGTAGTCTGGCCCTCTATATAGAGGTCTGCGGGAAAGGACGGTTCCGGGGCGATTAATTTCTTCTGTCTCTAGAAAAACATTCTCGCTTCCTTCCACCAGCAGGCGACGCGACAGGAAATAATAGCCACTCGTACCCGTAGGCACGATCGTATCTCGCTGGAACCCCTGAACGTCCGGGCTGTACATCGCCGTAAGTTGCAGATTGCCCAAGCTGAAATTGCCCTTAAACCCGTGCAACTGCCTCGTCGTCGCGCTAAATAACTGGGATGCGCGGGCAAATTCTGTCGTGTTGTAGTCGCCCCACATCACATAATCGGGTTCGGCGCCAGAAGTAGGCGAAGTGCGCTCTAAACGCACATATACCGAATCTTTAGAGGGAGTAAGATAATCGACAGTTGAACTATCGCCATATACCGGATAGTTTTGTTCGCAAAATTGCGGCCCCCGGAACAGGCGAGTAATGCCGTCGCAAGTTTCGTTGAGGTTGCGGGCGCTATTATAAGCACCAGTCAACAACCATTCCCCCACTTTGCCCGTAGCGAAGACAGCAGCGCTGGCATCAAATGCGGTGCCTTTGTCTAGGTCGGGTTTAATGAATTCGTTGCGCCTACCCCAGAAATTAGTGCCCCTCGGCCCAATTCGCAAGTCTATTACGCCGCTTACTAGCGATGGTCGTAGGTTGGTAATAAACTCAACTTGAGTATAGTTTTCTACGACTGTCTCGGTTTCTAAGGGCAGTACTTCCGTACCTTGAGCAGTTTGAGCGGGTATTTCTGGGCTGGGAATTTTTGGTGTTGAGGCTTGAGCCTGCAACTTTTTGCCATCTACAGCAGCGCGGATTTTTACTTTCCCCGCTTCCAGACTCGATTGCAACTGAGCGGTAAATTGTCCAGATTTTGCTACTACTTGGAATCCCGGCTCGTCTTTGTCCTCATCTGCACCAACAAATTTACCCGCACTGGAAGTTAAGGTTACTCTCGCATCTTCGCGGATTAGTTCGCCTTTTTCGTCGGTAATCCTACCTTCTAGGGCAAGAAATGAGCGACCATCGGCGGGGATGCGGGCATTACCTGATGGGACAATTTCTATCTTCCTCCCCGTTTCTTTAACGTTGAGTGTGAGGCTGATGGGGGCGGCGTTATCAGCCTGGACGGTTATGGTGTTTTCGCCTTTTTCTAGGGGAATGTTGTACCAGACTTGGTTAACTATATTTTGCGCTTCGTTTCGGTCGATTTGTGTCTGGATTTTGGAGTCTATTGGTTTTTTGTTAACGCTTACTTGAACCTGAGTTGCTGCGCTGTACTGGATGCTTAGGTTGGTGGAACGGTTGCGGATAACGCCGCTTTGGGGGGTGAGGATGCGGACTGGGACTTCTAGTGATTGGGGGTTGGGAGTTGGCGAATCGTTGGTTGTTGGTTGTTGGTTGTCGGTTGTTGGTTGTTGGTTGTCTGCTGTTAAGCTACCAGGATTAACTGACTGCTGGCGATCGCTATTTGTTTTTAGAGAGGGGAAATTTCGCGTCTCTACCGCGTATCCTGCAACAGTTTTTTGATTTTGGATAAAAGAGCGGAAATTATCTGAAGTATGAATTCTTTGATCTTGTCCGCGATCGCGTAGAGATGTTATCTGCAACGTCTCTAGGCTGGGAATATCCGCAGTTTTAGCAAAATTGATAGATGCGGAATCTTGTGTTTCTAGAGAATAATCGGCGATCGCGCTTGGATTGTTTGGCGTCGCGTCAGCCGACATCGACACCTCTTCTACATCTGATGGTGCAACAAAAGATTTTTCACTTCTTTCCGACCGTACAGACCTTATTGGCGAACTCTTTACAGCCGAATTCTTTTCAACAGACAAAACGGTATCAGCGCTAACGTGCTGAAGCAGTAAAGCGCTGAGGCGCTTCGCTTCGTTGATGCGATCGCTTGAATTCCCTAGTGGTAATTCAGACAGTTCGTTGGCTTTGGCCGTCTGAGGAAGAAACAGGTAAAAACTAACTAGAAAAAACCAAGAAATTTTTCTATTATCACCCCGCGCCGTCGTCTGCTGTAGATTGCTTTTAGCGTTTGACTTATCTACAGCGATCGACAAAATAAGACTTTTGCAGAGACGCTTGAGGTCTTCTGATCTTGACAGATACCGCATATTAACGCCGCCCTTCTCGATACACTGGTGTCACCGCAAAATTCATTCTGGCTAATCCTCCGGGTTCCAGACGAACTAGGCGTGACTGACTGTTGCGTTCAATGAAGCGTTGATTGGGAGCCAATGTATATCCCGGAAGCGATGTCAGATCTAACGTTCCGCTACGATTGCCAGAGATAACATTGGCTAAGGAAAACAGCCCATTTGCATCTGTTGTGATGCGATTGCCATCATCCATAAAAATTACAGCATTGGGAACTCCAGGCTCACCTGACTGTTGTTCGCCATCAAAGTTTTTATCAACAAATACACGCCCAATTAAAGTGCCGCAATCTGACAGAATTCCCGGTTGAATTCGCAGTTGGTGGCTGGCGATGTTGCTTCGAGTTTCCTGTGCCTGATTTCTGCCGTTACCCCTAATAGCGTCGGGAGTTACAGTTGCGGCATAGATTATATTTAGTGTCTGGTTGGGAGCGAGACTGGGATAGTTAAATGTAACTGTCCGACCCGATGTGGTGGGGGGTGCCAATGTCACCCCGGTCGCCCCCCTATCCGTTGTTAGGGAACCTTGCAAAGCCTTGGATACATATTGCAGTCCGACGGGCAAGGTATCGGTGATGACGATATTGTTGGCTGTGGCTGTACCGTTATTTTTTAGCGAGAGGCGGTAAATTACCGTCTCCCCAGGCTCCGCGGCAGCGCGATCGCCTGTTTTAATTAATACCAGAACGGCTTGCCCTGCCGTCACTTTTGTTTGATTTGATGTAACTGGCTTGTCGAGATTGCTACCCGATGCTGATGCTGAATTTAATATTTCATCTGCTGTAACAGGCAACCCCTCAAAAACCACATAACCTGGAATAACCACTGTCAAAAATAGGCACAAGTGCCCTAACCGTTCTAGCAGCGTTTTCATCAGAAAATATAGCTAAATAAAACATTCACTGCTCTTTTTACAAGGCTTTTGGCGGTAGATTCCCTGATGATTTCTACTGGATTTTTTTATTATCCGGATTCAATAGTAGTTTTTAAGAAAAAATTTTTACTGTAAGTTGCTTGCACTACAGTAAAATTTCATATCCTACCATCCATCTCATTCCCCAGTTTCTTAATTAGACATTTAGCACTTTTTTACCCATTAAAGTGCGCGAACTTACTAGAAGTTCTTTCGCTTTTAAAAAGCACTAGATGTCTCGCGTAAAGATGCACAACTACTTAAACCGCGCTGTTGCTTAAGCTAATAATTTCCTACCATAGCACAAAATATTCAAATTTACGCAATCTTACGATTTCTCCACCTATCTCTAGCCCTGTTATCTATAGGATTGTACTGAGAGGAACAGAGGCATAGACGAAGTTCCTCATCGTTCCTCTCTCGTTCTTCTTCACTCTTCAGCGAACAGCAGAATATAAACAACTGAAAGCTCCAGAAAGGATTAGAGCGAGTAGGAGAGTACCTGCGCTTTTTGCTGGCGCACCAATGAACAGTGAATGATAACCGATGAATTTTGTTAACGCGAAATCGCGCAAAATCGGTCTTTTTTATGACGTGCTTACCTCATTAGGACAAATTCGACCCTGTTCAAAATCTGTAATGTTACTTATTGTTGTCTGGGCAATGTTTGTGAGGGCGTTTTCGGTGAAAAAAGCCTGATGGCCTGTGACGATCGCGTTAGGAAATGTCAGCAGGCGTTCAAAAACATCATCCTGAATAATAGAATTGGACAAATCTTCAAAAAATAAATCAGTTTCTAGCTCGTAGACATCCAAACCGAGATATGATAATTTACCCGATTTTAGTGCAGCGATCGCGGCTTCTGTATCAATCAATGCCCCTCGGCTGGTGTTAATTACCATTACACCCTTTTTCATTTGGTTCAGGACATCAGCATCGATCAAATGATAAGTTTCATCTGTTAGCGGACAGTGCAAGCTAACAATGTCTGAGCTGGCAAAGAGTTCCGACAGCTCGACATACTTCACACCCAAAGCCTCGCAATCTGGGTTAGGTTTCGTATCATACGCCAGCAAATTACAGCCAAACCCGTTAAGAATTTTCGCCACAATTGCGCCAATCTTGCCCGTTCCGACAATTCCAACAGTCCGCTCGTACAGGTCAAATCCCAACAGCCCATCTAGAGAAAAATTACCTTCGCGGACGCGGGCATAAGCACGGTGAATCTTGCGATTGAGCGCCAAAATTAGCGCTACCGTATGTTCTGCAACTGCATGAGGGGAATAAGCTGGAACTCGCACAACAGTTAGCCCTAAATTGCGAGCCGCAGCTAAATCGACGTTATTGTAACCCGCAGAGCGTAAGGCAATTAAACGGGTTCCTCCGTTCGCGATCGCGCTTAAAGTTTTTTCATCCAATTTATCGTTGACAAATACGCATATTGCGGGAAATCCTGCCGCAAGCGGACTCGTCTCAAAAGTCAGGCGCGGTTCAAAAAAAACCATCTCGTGACCGCAGTTTTTCGCTTCAGGTTCTAGAAACTGGCGATCGTAGGATTTCGTACTAAAAACAGCGACTTTCATATATAGTTTTCAGTCTGTAGTTGTTAGACAGAGGACACGCTTTATGGTATTTAACCACATCTCAATTGAAAAAACAGTCTGGGGCTGTTAGACAGACAAACATTTTTATGGTATTTCAATTAATAACTAAAAAGTAAACTAATTTCAGCGATCGCAGCTACAAATCAACTGAACTGTTGTACAGTTTCTTTAGTAGGTAGTCTGTTACCGCCTGCATCAACTTCAGGGAAAAGCATCTAATAGAATCTGCTGTGATTTGGAGTAGTATTTTAAAATTAGCTGGGGCAGAGAAACTTCATTTTTTTATCAGGATGCCTATGAAACTGAAGTTTAACCCAAGGTTGTCTTACACAATATCGGCTTGCTAGACCGCATGGTTGAGATGCGATCGCCAAGCGCCTCGAAAAGCATCTTGTAAAGATGTGAGAAATCGAGTTGGTCGTATATAGGAAGATGCATGCGTGACTTAAAGTGATGCGATCGCGCATAGAGTATGCCGTTAACCATCATTTTGTACCTAGCAATCCCCCTATTTACGTCGATTTTAGATTTCAGATGTTGGATTGGCTTGAAAATCCACATATCCAGAATCCAAACTTGCCTGTTAGTGCCCGCGACTTAGAAATAAAGCTGCATTTTCATGTTCAAGGTCTGCCGAAAATTTCCCATCGCGATCGCCGCCGCAACGAGAAGGCGTAAAAACTCGATTTATCGCCTCTCTAAGCAGATTGGCTGCCTTGCCTTATTAATCTCTACCGTTGTTGGCTACAAAAATGAAGCGGCTCTTGCTGAAGGCAGCCGCGAACTAACTTCCAGCGGCGGCAATCGCCCCTATTTAAACTATCGAAACGACTTATCTTCAGGCATACTGCGTCGAACAGTTATCAGGGTATACGTCCAACCAGGCGAGACGATAGATCTTGGCTCAAGTGCTGTAGGTCTAGGTCAAGGTGTCATCACCTATCGCGACCCAAACGGGACAAGCGGCAGTTGCCTTACCACTGGCAAAATTAACACCCGCGCCCAAGAGGTAGCTGGCCCTCTTCCTAACATCGGAGGCTACACTCCTTGCAGTGTTAAAGTCGGGCCTAGTCAAGGCGGAATTTGGGAAATAAACTTTGTCAGTCCTAATCCTGACAATGCTACTAACCCGCCTCCTGCACTTGCCAATGCCGAATTGATCCAACCAGATAACGTTGGTTTTGTCACTGCTTGGGATGTAACCGTAAAAAATAGTTCTGGTACTCCTATTCCTGGGAGAGCCTATGCCAACTATTTTGCTCTAAATCTGGGAAGCAATGGTTTAGCTCTTAGTTCGCTAGTTTACATCCTGACTAGAGATGGTTATCTCTATCAGATAGACTTCAACCGTCTCGACCCCTTTGGGTTTATCTTTTTTGCCAACAACAAAGGATTCAAAGACACAAGCGGCAATCCGATTTACCGTTCGATTCAACTGGTGGGCGATAACCCTGGCGTTTTTCCTCCCGGCATCACCGTACAAGATCCGGGTGCTTTAGACACGCCAACCGATGTCACTCACAAGCTTTTCTTTAACCTGCCTAGCGGCGATCTACCGCTGGTTGACGTACCCATAGCAGGACGCGGTACAACCTGGTTGCGGAAACCACCAACCCCGCCACCGACTGTTTCTAATTTCACATTTGCAGGCCTTGAAGGTACGCTCAATCAAACCGGGACTGCACCACCCTTGGGGGGAAATTTTACTTTTCAAGCCAGTGGCACTGGTGGTTATAGGATCGATATTGATATTAACCAAGATGGCGTTTTTGGTAATGCCAACGACCGGGTATTTTTCGGCCCAACAGTAGGAGCAGGCGCAGTCAATACTGTATTTTGGGATGGGTTGGATGCAAATGGCAACCCCGTACCTCCTGGTACGGTGGCTTATGGAGCGAAGATTACTTTAACTGGTACTGGGGAAGTTCATTTTCCGTTTTTAGATCCTGAAAACGATAACCCCAATGGCCTGGTAATCCAGCAATTTACTTCAACAGGACAGCCGCTGCCTTCGATTGTTTACTATAACGACACTGGTTTAACGGGTGGAACGCCACCCAACCCGGTTAACGCATTATTTGGGTTGGATGGTAAGAGCGGAGTTCATGCGTTCACCAATGGTTTTGGCGATCGCAAGGGTATTGACACTTGGAGCTATGTACCCTCGCCAGAAAGCTCGATCGTCGGCGGTATCGTAGTAGCGCGGGCTGACCTCCAGATCCAAAAAACTCACGCTCCCGAACCAGTTGTTGCTGGCGGTATTATCACTTACACCATTACCGTTACCAACAACGGCCCCTCTAATGCAGTAGGAGCAACAGTACAAGATACCGTTCCGCCTCAAATTACTGGTGTAACTTGGACTTGCGCGATTACTGGTACTGGTAGTTGCGGACAAACCAGCGGTCAAGGGAATGCTATCAACACAACAGTTAATTTAAACGCTGGGTCTGTTGCTACTTTTACAGTCAGAGGTACTATTTCTCCATCTCTTTCATCTGGTTCGTTACCTAATACAGCAACGGTTAGCAGAAGTAAGGATGCGAACGACGACAACCCTAACAACAACACCGCAACCGATAACACTACTGTTCAACCCAACCCAGTCTCTCCCATTGGGATCAAATCAGTTCGTCTCGCGACGGATGCAGATGGTAGCGGGACGGTAACGACTGGGGACACTGTTGAATTTAGCATCAACTACGTCAATAACACCTCTACCCCCGTCATCGAGTTCCGGGCTACGGATAATATCGATCCTACTAAGTTGAGTTTCGTCGCTGGTAGTTATAGCCTTACTGCCGCAGGTTCGGGGACAGTTGTCACCCCTAACCCTAACTACAATGGCACAACAGACCCGAATTTTAACAACGACCCGCAGGGTGGAACGTTGGGTGCAGGCGGTGGAAATGTTGTCATTAAATACCGTGCCATTGTAACTGCACAAGCTGGGATTAGTATTAGCAACCAAGCGGTTGCTACTTCAAGGGGTGGAACATCAAATCTTGCCTCTACTGTTGTTACGGATGCGTTCCAAAGTACTGAAGATTTGCCACAAGTCACAGATGACAATATCGAGCAAGGGAATGCCCCTACTATTACTGGGGATGATGAGCCAACTGTAGTTACTGTAGCTGTACCTGGTAATCCGAGTCTGCGTTTGGTGAAGCGAATTACATCTATAACTAGGGGTGGTGTAGCGCTAAGCGGTATTAATTTTGGCGGTTTTGTGGATGACCCTACTGATGAGAACGACACTGCTGGGGGCTTTTCGCAATTGTTGCCAGCAGGAATTGTAACTTTGGGGTCAGAGACGCCTTTGCAAAGCGGCGATGAAGTGGAGTATACGGTTTATTTTCTGTCGGATGGGACTGCGATCGCTAATGATGTCCGCTTCTGCGATTTGATTCCAGCTAGTACAACTTTTGTTAATCAAAGTTTTGGAGCAAATAGCGGCATTTCACTTAATCGAGCTAGCGCGGCTAGCTTGCTAACTAATGCTGCCGATACGGATGGGGCGACATTTTTCTCGCCTCTAACTCCACTACCCAATGGTAATGCTTGCTCTACCCAAAACAATGCTAATGGTGCTGTGTTTGTCAATCTGGGTAATGTTTCTAATATGGCTGGCAGTAACTACGGTTTTATACGCTTTCGCGTCAAAGTTAACTAAAAAAGGGAATGGGAAGTGGGGGTTTAAATTCCTTAATAACCCGGAGGGTAACTCTGCTTCCCCTTGTTGCCAATGCTTTACCCCCATGCCGATAGAGGGGTAATCAATTAAGTTTGGTACAACAATCGGGAATTAATTAGGCCATTCCCGGCGTAAGTGCTTTTGGCAGAGCATGGAGGAGATTATCAGTTTTTCTTTGTTCCGCCTGCGATCGCGTTGTAGCTTTTAAACCCGTAAGGTTTCATATATTTATCATTCTTGAGTTATTAGACACTTGATTTTTTTTGTGGTAATAAAATATAAACTGAAAAACTTGATATTTTTACGGATTGCGTAGAAAATTAACTTAATTCTTGTACAGTTTATTTAGTAGGTGGCGCACGACCGCCTGCATGAGTTTCAGGGGAAAAGCATCTATTAAAACCTGCTGTGGGTTGTAATGTATCTTAGGTTAGATTTCAGCAGAACACGTCCCACTTTTTCCCAGGATGCGTATGAAACTGAAGTTGGCACTCAAAATTGCTTCGCGCAATGTCCGCATAGAAGCCGCCAGGATTTGGAGCATCCTACGTTTGTATAAATGGCTTCCTAGAACTCGCACCTATAGAAACCCTGGCTTCCCCTTAAGGTGCATTGTTGAATAAACCCGCCTGCGAGGTTTATCTCTGTTTAGGCACAGTTTCTAACTGGGAGCATCTATTTGTACAAATTGCATTCTCCCCAGATTTAGAATGCCCGTGCCGCAAGAGTTAATCAACATCCTCACAATATTAATATTGTCCCGGAGTCTGAATTTTTAATAATTCTCCGGAAGCGGAATATTAGAGGATGTTTATAAAAAAGTAAATTGAAAAGAAACTGGGTTGTTTGAGCTGGGGGCTAAGGAACTAAGTTTTACCAACCATCATAAACTCGTTGTCTAGGCCAAAAATAGGACTTTCATCATCGAAAAAACATCAA
Organism: Microcoleus sp. FACHB-831; assembly: GCF_014695585.1. Lineage (NCBI taxonomy): Bacteria > Bacillati > Cyanobacteriota > Cyanophyceae > Oscillatoriales > Microcoleaceae > Microcoleus > Microcoleus sp. FACHB-831. Next base: position 95,458 of record NZ_JACJON010000060.1, read on the forward strand.
TGATACTGACATTTTTTTGAATTAACCAACAAGAATACTCGCAGGGATACGGGATACCTGCGAGTATTCGATAGTTACTCCATCCATCTATGCGATTAAGGATGCGATCGCTGCATAGTTTTTATATGTTGGGATTGGCTTTAAAATACCCGCATCCATAATCTTGAAATATCTGATGTTTCCACGCCTTAGATAAAAAGGTGTATCTTCATGTTCAAATCTTGCCCCAATTTTGCAAAAACCAATGCTTTGATGACACGCTGGAGTTGGCGGATTGGCTACCTTGCCTTATTAATCTCTACTCTTGGCTGCAATTCAAAAGCGGCTCTTGCTGAAGGCAGTCGGGAACTGACTGCGAGCGGCGGCTATCGCCCTTATTTAGGGTATCGAAACGACTTATATGCGAAGATACCGCGTAAAACCATTATCAAGGTATACGCCAAGCCAGGAGAGACGATCAATCTTGGCTCCAGTGCCGTTGGTGTAGGTAAGAATGGCAAGGTCGGCATCATCAACTATCGCCGCCCAGATGGAACAAACGGCACTTGCGAGAGAGCTGGCAAAATTAACAACCGTACCGAAGAAGTTAATGGCACGTTCAGCCCTTGCGTTGTCCCAGTAAGTGCTGGGCAAGAAGGAGTTTGGGAAATAAACTTTGTCAGCCCAGATCCTGACAGTACTAAAGACCCAACTCCAGTACTCGCCAATGCCAACTGGACTCAACCGGACGATCTTGGTTTTGTCACAGCTTGGGATGTCACGGTTAAAAATAGTTCTAATAGAGCTATTCCTGGGAGAGCTTACACAAACTATTTTTTCTTTAATTTGGGAGACAATGGCCTACAGATTAGTTCCGAACCTTTCATTCAAACTAGAGATGGTTATCTCTACCAAATAGACTTCAACAACCTAGACCCCTTCGGGTTTCTCTTTTTTGCCAACAACAAAGGATTCAAAGACGCAAGCGGGAACCCGCTTTATCGCTCCGTTCAACTCATTGGCGATAACCCTGGCGACGTGCCTGCTGGCGTTACCATACAAGATCCCAGTTCTCCCGACACGCCAACGGATGTCACGCACAAGATTTTCTTTAACCGCCCTAACAATGACTTGCCAATGTTTGATGTACCCATAGCAGGGGGTACAACTTGGCTCCGCAGACCGCCAACCCCCCCGCCGACAGTTACTAATTTTCAATTTACGGGCATTGAGGGTACGCCAAACCAAACTGGGACTGCACCGCCATTGGGGGGCAATTTTACTTTTAATGCCAGTGCCAGTTCAGGTTATAGAATTGCCCTTGATATTAATCGAGATGGCATTTATGGTAATGCCAACGACCGAATATTATTCGGTTCAGCCCAGTCTGGGGCAGGCGGAAATACAGTGTTTTGGGATGGTTTGGATGGGGATGGAAAGCCCACACCTGCTGGCACGCTTAGTTATGGGGCGACAGTAACTTTAACTGGTACTGGAGAAGTTCATTTTCCGTTTTACGATCCTGAAAACAATAATCCCAACGGTCTAATTATTCAGCAATTAGATCCAAACACAGGACAGCCGCTTCCTTCGATTGTTTACTACAACGACACTGGGTTAACGGGTGGAACTCAACCTAATCCGCTAAATGCGCTATATGGATTGGATGGTAGTAAGGGAGTTCATGCGTTCACCAATGGTTTTGGCGATCGCAGGGGTATTGACACTTGGATCTATGTACCTTCGCTAGAATCCGCGATCGCTGGTGGCATTCTGGTAGCAAATGCCGATCTCAAGATCGAAAAAAATACGGCTACAGAGCAAGTTGTTGCAGGCAATGAAATCGTCTATACCCTTACCGTTACCAACAACGGCCCCTCTAAGGCGATGGGAGCAACCGTACAAGACAACATACCTCCTGAAATTACCGGAGTGACTTGGACTTGCGCGATTACATCTGGTACTGGTAGTTGCGCTCAAAGCAGCGGAGAAGGCAATGCGCTCAACACAACAGTAGATTTAGACTACAAAGATCAAACAGTTCCTCCCTCAGTTGCCACCATTACGATAAAAGGTACTATTTCTCCCACTTTCCCAGGGGGGCAATTGAAAAACACGGCAACAGTTACCCGAGGTAAGGATGCTAACGACCCAGACCTTACAAACAACACCGCAACTCGTGAGGTGACGGTTAATGCTAAACCAGCCTTAGTCACGCCCACTGGCTTCAAATCAGCCCGTCTAGCAGAGGACGCAGACAACAACGGGAAGGTAACGACTGGGGACACTGTTGAATACACCATCACCTACACCAATAACGCCTCTACCCCCGTCAACAAGTTCCTAGCTACCGACAGCATCAACACGAGTCAATTAAATTTCGTCCCTGGGAGTTATAGCTTTACTGCTTCTGGTATCGGGACAACAGTGACGGGGAACCCTACCTACAACGGCACAACAGACAAGAACCTTACCAACCCCACGTCGTTGGGATCGTTGGGTGCAGGCGGGGGGAATGTCGTCATCAAGTTCCGCGCTGTCGTGACGGCGCAAGGTGGGACGCAGATTAGCAACCAAGCGAGTGCAACATCGGAAGGGGGAACATTAGATGTCTCTGTTACCGATGCTGTTGCAAATAAGGACGATATGCCTCAAGTCGGAGATGACAAAACCGACGGGGGGAACGACCCGAATAATACTGGGGATGACGATCCTACTGTAATGCCTGTGGGGGAGGCCCCTCCTCCTGGTATTCCTAGCCTGCGTTTGGTGAAGCGAATTACATCAGTAACTAGGGGTGGCGTGCCGATTAGTGGGGTTAATTTTGGTAGCTTTGTGGATGTTGTAGGTGACGATAACGATACTGCCCCTGGTTGGTCGCAATTTTCGCCAGTAGGGATTGCAGATCTGGCGCCAGAGATAGCTTTGCGAAGCGATGATCAAGTGGAGTATACGATTTATTTCCTATCGGATGGGACTGCGATCGCTAATGATGTCCGGTTCTGCGATTTGATTCCCGAAAAGACAACTTTTATCTCTAACAGTTTTGGAGAAAATAGCGGAATTTTAGTGAATCGCGCCGGGGTAGCACGCAACCTGAGTAATACTGGGGATAACGATGAAGCAACATTTTTCGCGCCCCTGGCTCCGTTACCTAATGGTAATTCTTGTTCTAAGCAAAACAATGGTAACGGTGCTGCGATCGTGAATTTGGGTAATGTTTCTAATGTTGCTGGCAGCAACTATGGTTTTATCCGCTTTCGGGTGAAGATCGACTGAGTAGATTTAGGGTGGGCGATGCCCACCCTAAGAAGTTATACTTCAGAGTTTTTTTCGGCTTCAGCTACCATTAAAAGAGTCTTCAATACAGAATCGGGATTTAGGCTCATCGAGTCGATTCCGAGTTCTACTAAGAACTGAGCAAACTCAGGATAATCGCTTGGTGCTTGACCGCAGATACCGATTTTGCGATTATTCTTTTTGGCAGACGCGATCGCCATCTGCACCATCCGCTTTACAGTAGAGCTTCTGGCATAATAGTTACAACTGCCTAGCAGAGTCTTCCCCTTATAGCCTAAATGCAAGCATAACCCTATGACGCTCGTTACTCCAGAAGAAATTGCCAAGTTTCGGACTGAATTGGCAGATTATCCCGATGCCTTGGCTGCTCTTGATGTAATTGAGCAGTGTGATGGCAACTTAGAGAGTGCAGCCGAAGTAATAGTAATTGATGCCGGAGGCGAAATTGTTAGAAAACCAGACTGGTTAGACGAGTTAGCTGAACAACTACGCGAGGTAGTCTGTAAAGATGAATTTAGAAATGGCATGATGAATGATTCGGTTAATGTAGCCATAGCATACTTATTAGCATCAAGTCCTTTTTCTCCTGAACTACTTGTTATTCCAGTTTTTATGTATATCCTTAGAAAAGGAATAAATAAATTTTGTACCGATGCTAAACTCCAGTAGCGCTAAAAGCAGCCCAGTAGAAGGGGTTAGCGAATGGGTGTGGTTGGCGTTCACAGGCTTTTTCTAAATATTTATCAGCCTTTAAGCGTTCAATTTTTGACAATTGAGCAAAAATTGCATTAATTTGAGGCTCGAATTCTTTCAACAGTCTTTTAAACTCCTCAGTTGTGAGATTTCGCAGCCATTTTTGGGCTTGATTTAGCGCAATTGCAACGCTGGGCATAGTTTGCAAATTGTCATAAAACTTGATTATCAAGAAAGCAGTAGATAAATCGCTCACAGACCAAAGGCTACTCACCACGCTAGGACTACCAGCAAACAAAAAACCACTGGGTAAGCCAATATATTCATCGCTGCGACTGTCGAATGTAGTCAAGCCAGTTTCGCAAGCGGAGAGAGTGACGAGGCGACATTGTGGCAGGTTTAGTTTCTCAAAAATATCTATCAGGGTGAGGCATTTATCGCCGTCAACAGTTTTACCTTCTCGCCAAGGTAGAGAGCGATCGCGCTGTTTTTGGGATAATTCATTAGTTGCTTCTACTGTACTCTCTTGAAGAATTGTCTCTACTGCATTAGCGAGAATTAGGGCTGATTTGAGAGGTTGAGCAAAGTTAAAACTGCCGTGACAGGAGAAGTGGGCATAGTGGGCAGTTTTGAGGGCTTCGCCTTGGGTAAGGGCGGCTTTAGTAGCGGCGGCTTTTGGTAAGACGTGGGCGGGTTTAAATTTACTTTGAATTACCTCAACTTCTAAATTAGTATAGGGTAAATCTTCGGTAGGATCTTGGATAGCGAATAGGTTTTGTTGAGAATGTGGAAGTTGACGTTTTTGGGCCAGTTGTAGAAGTTGACAACTGGGGGCGTATCGCACACCATCGGGGAAGCAATCGAGAAGGCGATATCCATCTGGGAGACGATCTTCTAGTTCGCTGTTTTCGGGTAGAAGTCGGCGCGATCGCACTACAGCATCCCCGACAGGCAAAGCATGGAGAGGAAACAGATGCAACCAACGATGAGGAATTAGAATTAGTTGGGTGATATGCGGGGGAATAAGTTCAATAATCTCATCTATGTGCAGTATCCTTGATAGTTCTGCTAATTGTTCGCTCAATTCATTTCGCCATTTATCTTTTTGTTTTGTGTAGCTATTTCGATAATTTTCTGCCCATTTTTCTAGTTCTTCTCTGTCCGTAGTTGTAAATGAATACCAAAAGAGCGGCTTTGGATTGTGGCGAGTGATAATGAAGGTGTAGAAGAATAGGTCGGTGATGTACCACTCTAAAATTGTGGTGCGATCGTCTAAGAGAGCTTGGATATCGGAAAACTGGATCGGTTGAACTTCTTGGGTAAGTTTGAATTCACGATCGTAATCTTTGATTTGTTCTAAAACTTCTGTTAACTGTTGCTGTGAAGTGTTGAGTTCGTTACGAATTGAATCCGATCTAGTTTGCTCACCGATCGGGAATTGGTTTCTTGATAAGGTTTCTCCGTTTGACGATCGCAAAGATGCAATATTTCTGTTTCTTTCAGAATCTTCGAGTTGTCGCTGTACTGCTGGAATTTCCCGACGCAAGCGATCGAGTTGGGTGATAATTTCTGGGGGAACGTTGCCTTTGGGATAGACATCGCGATTTGCCAAGAGTTCGACTAAGTTCCGGGCTTTGCTGCGCTCAGCATATTCAACTGCTTGGTCTAAATAGTCCAGCACTATGCAAACTTGTACCGTGCTTTGATAGAGATCGTTCCATTCTTCAGCCAGTTTTTGCTTATCATCTTCTCTACCAGAGCCTTTGACGATCTCACCGCGTAGGGATTCTACCGTGTCAATAGCGGCAGCAAAAGCACTGTAGGCATCTTGAAACTGTAGGGATGCTTGGTAGGCAAAACCAAGGTTTTTTTGAGTTTCTGCATAGTATTGAGGGAAGGCTTCACGGGTGTGAATATTTAAAGCATTCAAGTAATAGTGTATAGCCATCGCCAAATTCTCAACCGTTTTCTCTGGCCTGCGGTAGAGGTAGGCGCTACCTAGATTGTATTGGATGTTAGCCCATTTTTCGGGAAAAGCTTCGCGAGTATGTACCTCTAAAGCATCTAGGTGACAACGGATAGCAACTTCCCAATTCTCTACTTTTTCCCCCCAAATGCGGTTAAGGTAAACACCCCCCAGACAGGTTTGGATATTTGCCCATTGATCGGGGAAAGCTTCGCGAGTGTGTACTTCCAAAGCGTTTAAGTAATACCGAATTGCTAATTCCAAATTCTCTGCGCTTTCCCCCCGACCGAGTGAATGATAAGCATTACCCAGACAGAGTTGGATATTTGCCCATTTATCGGGAAAGGCTTCGCGAGTATGTATTTCCGAGGCATTTGAGTAACAGCGAATTGCCTCTTCCAAATTATCTGACTTTTCTCCGCGAATGCGATCGCGATAGGTAACGCCCAGACACCTTTGAGTGTTAGCCCATTGTTCAGGGAAAGCTTCGCGGGTGCGTACTTCTAGGGCATTTAAATGACAAAGAATTGCCATTTCCAAATTTTCTGCCCGTTCTCCCCGAATGCGATCGCCGTATGTATTGCCCAAATTATGTTGAATCATAGCCCATTCTTCGGGGAAGGCTTCGCGAGTGTTTACTTTCAAGGCATCTAAATAACAGCCGATTGCCATTTCCAAGTTTTCTGCCCGTTTTCCTCGAATGCGGTTATCGTAGGCAGCACCAAGACTGAGTTGTACTGTAGCCCATTCTTCAGGGAAGCCTTCACGAGTAAATACCTTCAAAGCATTTAAGTAACAACGGATTGCCTCTTCAAAATTCTCTGCTCTCCCTTCTTGGATGCGTTTAGGGTGGACAGCACCCAGATTGTATTGAGTATTTGCCCATTTTTCAGGAAATGCTTCGTAGGTAAGTACCTCTAAAGCTTTTAAGTAATATTTAATAGACATCTCTAAATTTTCCGCCCGTTCACCCCGAATGCGTTCGTTAAAGACAATGCCTAGATAGTACTGAATAGTTGCCGATTTTTCAGGTAGATTTTGGCAGGTATATAGATCCAAAGAATCTAAGTAACAGCGGATAGCTGCTTCCAAATTTTCAGCTTTATCTCCCTGAATTCGTTTAAAGTAGACACCGCCAAGATTGTATTGAGTATCTGCCCATTTTTCAGGAAAACTTTGGCGAGTGTATACCTCCAAGGCAGATAAGTAATACCTAATCGCTGCTTCCAAATTCTCAGCTTTATTCCCTTGGATGCGATTGCTGTAAGCAAGCCCCAAATTATATTGGGTTTCTGCCCATTCTTGGGGGAAAGCTTGGCGGATGCGTACCTGCAAGGCATTTGAGAGATACTGAATTGCTGTTTCCAGATTTTCTTTTTTCTCCCCCTGGATGCGCTTAATGTAGACACAACCAAGGTTGTTTTGAATCATAGCCCAGTCAAAGGGGAGAGCTTGGCGGGTGCGTACTTCTAGGGCAGTGGAAAAACAGCGGATAGCTGATTCCAAATTCTCTGTTTTCTTCCCTTGAATACGTTTAGAATAGACACCGCCCAAATTGTTTTGAATTTTCGCCCATTCTTGCGGAAAATATTTGTGGGTGAATACCTGCAACGCAGCTAAGAAATGCTCAATAGCCATTTCTAAATTTTCTGTCCATTTTCCCAGAATACGCTGACTGTAGGCATGACCTAGATTGTATTGTGTGGTAGCCCAGATTTCGGGAAAGGTTTGGCAGGTATTTACCTTTAAGGCAACTTCAAAACAGCAGATGGCCTTTTCCACATTCTCTGCTTTGTCCCCCCGAACGCGATCGCAGTAGAGACTGCCCAGATTATTTTGAGTTTCTGCCCATTCTTGGGGATAGGCTTGGCGGGTATCTACCTCTAAGGCAGCTTCAAAACAGCGGATTGCTGATTCTATATTCTCCGCCTTTTCTCCCCCTATACGCTTACAGTAAAGACTGCCCAAATAGCATTCGGTTATAGCCCATTCTTTGTCGGTAAGGACACTACGGATACGCACTGTAGCAGTGCTTTCATAGCCAGCAATGGCAACTTCTAGTTTGCTAGCCCACTCACCTTGAGGAAAGTCCTCAATCCGTCTACTGAAAACGCGAATAGCTGACGCAATGAGTAGTGCTTGTGTAGATGACACTTGGGACAGTTTAGCTCTTGCCCACTCACGCAACACCTGATCTAAACGCTCGTTCAATAGGTCTATGTTAGCTTTTAGAAGGCGATCCACCACTCGCTGCACGACTTGTAGATCGGCATCGCTATCAATAATCGCATCAGTAGTCACCTGCAAGACTTTCTCTAAAAATCTGATATAATCTTTGCGGCTTGGTTTTCTGATGTCGAATCCTTTTGCCATATTGACCAGCAAGCTTCCATCTGTAACTAGATGGATTTATTATGGCGCTTACCTTGTGGGTTGACTCTAATAGCTTAATAAAAAAAGCCATTAGGGTGGAAGCAATCTCCACCCTATGCCATTACTGCATTAGGCTTTAATTCCCTCGGCTTCAGCCACCATTAGCAGTGTCTTTACGACGGAATCAGGGTTAAGGCTAATTGAGTCAATACCTTGCTCAACCAAGAAACGGGCAAACTCAGGATAATCGCTGGGGGCTTGACCGCAAATACCGATTTTGCGATTGTTTTTCTTAGCGGATGCGATCGCCATTTGAATCATCCGTTTTACAGCCTCATTACGCTCATCAAACAGATGGGCAACCAAAGCTGAATCCCGGTCTAACCCCAGAGTTAGCTGAGTCAGGTCATTTGACCCAATTGAGAAGCCATCAAACACTTCGCTAAACTCATCCGCCATAATTACATTGCTGGGCAACTCACACATTACATAAACCTGTAGCCCATTCTTACCTCGTTCTAGACCATGTTTAGCCATCTCAGCTAACACCTTGCGTCCCTCATCAGGAGTACGACAGAAGGGAATCATCAATACGACATTGGTCAAACCCATCTCATCCCGTACCTTCTTCATTGCCAAACATTCGAGAGCAAATGCCTCACGGTAGCGTTCATCGTAGTAACGAGATGCCCCCCGCCAAGCGAGCATTGGGTTTTCTTCTTTAGGTTCAAACTGCGGCCCACCTGGGAGATTAGCGTATTCTTTGCTCTTGAAGTCGCTCATCCGCTTGATGACCGGATTGGGATAAAATGCAGCGGCAATTTTTCCAATGCCTTCGGCTAACTTATCGACAAAGTATTGAGCTTTGTCTTCATAAAGCGCGGTTAGCTTTGCCAACTGCATCTTGACTTCTTCATCCTGCAACTGGTCGAAGTGAATCAGAGCCAAAGGATGCGCTTTAATGTGATTGGCGATGATAAATTCTGATCTGGCTAAACCGACACCATCGCAGGGAAGTGCTGAAAGACTAAATGCTTCTTCCGGATTGCCCACATTCATCATAATTTTGGTGCGGGTGCGGGGCAAGTTTTCGAGAGCTACTTCTCTTACTTCAAAGGGTAATAGTCCTGAATAAACCCTTCCTTCTTCGCCTTCGGAACAAGAAACTGTCACCTCTTGACCTGTTTTCAAAACATCAGTAGCATTGCCGCTTCCTACGATTGCTGGGATGCCCATTTCCCGCGCAATAATAGCTGCATGGCAGGTACGTCCGCCTTGATTGGTAATGATGGCGCTGGCCTTTTTCATAATAGGTTCCCAGTCAGGATCGGTTTTGTTGGTAACTAAAACTTCACCAGCTTGGAACAAGTGGATTTTTTGTACATCGGTCATTACTCTAACTTTGCCTTGACCGATAGCTTCTCCGACGCTGCGACCTGTTACGAGTATTTCACTCTTGTCTTTTAGCTGATAGCTACGCAGGACGTTTTTACTTTTTTGAGATTGTACTGTTTCCGGGCGAGCTTGGACGATAAACAGTTGATTAGTTAAGCCATCTTTTGCCCATTCGATGTCCATCGGTGTGTATGTGCCGCGTACATCGCTGTAGTGGTTTTCGATGGTGCAAGCCCAGTTAGCTAGTTGCAAAATCTCGTCATCGGTGAGGGCAAATTGTTGCTGTTCGCTGAGGGATACTCGCTCATTTTTAATTTGTTTGCAGCCACCGATGTCGCAGATGAGTTTATATTCTTTGCTGCCTAAGCGTTTGGCAAGAATTGGGCGATACCCGTCTTTTAGGGTAGGTTTAAAAACTAGGTATTCGTCGGGGTTGACGGCTCCTTGAACGACGTTTTCTCCTAGTCCATAGGCGGCGGTGATTAAGGCGGCATTTTTAAAGCCTGTTTCGGTGTCTATTGAGAACATGACGCCCGCGGAGGCTAAGTCGGATCGCACCATTTTTTGAATGCCAACTGAGAGGGCGACTTCAAAGTGGTCGAAGTTCCTGAGATGGCGATAGGAAATGGCGCGGTCGGTAAATAGCGAGGCGAAGCATCTGTGGCAGGCTCCTAAGACGCTTTTGACGCCTTGGATGTGGAGGTAGGTGTCTTGCTGACCTGCAAAGCTTGCATCGGGGAGGTCTTCGGCTGTTGCGCTTGAACGGACTGCTACTTCTGTTTCATAGCCGTACAGTTCGCACATTTGTTTGTAAGCTTCAATAATTGCAGCGCGAAGTTCTTGAGGAAAAGGGGTGTGTAATAGCAACGATCTGGCTTTTTTACCGCGTTCGCGCAAGTTGTTGACATCTTCAACATCTAGGTCGGAAAAGAGCGATCGCAGTTTTTCTTCTAATCCTGCTTTATGTATGAAATAACGATATGCATAAGCTGTTGTAGCGAAACCGTTGGGGACGTTAACTCCCTTGCTGGTTAACTGCTGAATCATTTCCCCTAATGAGGCATTTTTGCCGCCTACTAAGGGGATATCACTAATACCAACTTCATCAAACCAAAGTACCAAGGATTGCTCTTTGGAGGATTGAGAAGACTGTTCGTGAATAACTGCAACCATAGGTTTTTCCTCCTACTATGTCCTCAGTGTAGCGATCGCAACCGGAGGAATGGGTAAAATACGGCACGTTTGTGATTTATCTTTGAAATTCTTTGGGATCACTGCAAACTAGGCCATTTTGCGGTATAAATTGATTGAATCCGGTTTCGCAAAGAGCGATCGCTTAATATCAACGGCTAAATATAGTAATTTTTTAGGAAGTTTAGAAGTAAGTGGCGATCGCTGCGAGGGGACGCGAAGTCTCCCGATTATGGGTCTGAGGAGTTATTGTTATCTTTACCCAGATTTATGTATAAAAAACCCGGCATTGGGGGGTCTCCTCCCAAACCGGGTTTGGGGGACGAGTGCTTCCCCCAAACCCCCTCCACATTAAAGTTTTGCCTTTGGGTTTTGTGTTTGTTTTCATAAAAAACCCGGAATTGGGGGGAGACCCCCAAACCCCCTGTTGGGGGACGAGTGCTTCCCCCAAACCCCCTCCACATTAAAGTTTTACTTTGGTGAGGCTATGTTAGGCAGGCAGAAGCTTTTATGTTGGTAATGGTAATAGTCGAACGTGGTAAGGAGGAACAATGAAGAATTCCCTATTCCGCATTCCCTATTCCCCATTCCCCTTTGCCCTTTAGATATAGCTGGTTAAGTCCACAAGGCGGTTGGTATATCCCCATTCGTTGTCGTAATAGGCCAGGACTTTAACAAAGTTTCCCGTAAGTACGCTGGTTGAAGTCAAATTGACAATTGCTGAATGAGGATCGCCCACGCAATCAGAAGAGACGAGGGGAACTTCGCTTACTTTGAGAATTGATTTCATGGAATCGCTGGCATACTTGCGAAAAGCGTCGTTAATTTCGTCCTCTGTAACGGACTTCTGCAACAATGCACTCAGGTCGGTTACGGAACCTGTCGCTGTTGGTACGCGCAAAGCCATCCCATCGAGTTTCCCTTTGAGTTCAGGCAAGACTAAAGCTACAGCGGTTGCTGCACCTGTTGTAGTGGGGACGATGTTCTGCGCCGCGCCGCGTCCCCGCGCCCACTCTTCGGGATGTCCGGAGTCTACTAGACGCTGGTCGGCGGTGTAAGCGTGAACGGTTGTCATTAGCGCTTTTTCGATGCCGAATTCATCGTTGAGGATTTTGGCAATTGGGGATAAGCAGTTGGTAGTGCAGGAGGCGGCTGAAATTACATTGTCGCGTTCGGCGTCGTAGGTTTCGTGGTTGACGCCAAAGACGAAGGTAGGGACTGAACCTTTAGCTGGTGCGCTGATAATTACTTTTTTTGCTCCGGCTTCTAGGTGCAAACCAGCTTTTTCAGCGGTGCGAAAGAAGCCTGTAGATTCGATAACAACATCGATTTGCATATCCTTCCAGGGAAGGGCGGCGGGGTCTCTTTCAGCTACAAGGTCAACTTGTTTACCGTCAACAAGCAAACCTTTGTCGTTGTATCCTACGTCAGCGGGGAAGCGGCGATAAACTGAATCGTACTCTAGTAGGTAAGCTGCTAAGTCTGGTTTTAAGGCAACGTCGTTGATGGCTACGACTTCTAGATCGGGGTTTTGGTGGGCAATGCGAAAAAATGCTCGTCCGATACGCCCAAATCCGTTAATTGCTACTCGCTTCATAGGTTCACCTTTGAGGAATCGTCCAAATTTTTGCTAGGGTATTAACCCTCTAATACAGCGAAACTATTTGATAGGAACTGTAGTTTATGCAACTATCGGCGAAGAATTAACCAAGGGTTTAGTATCTGATGAGTGTGGTGAGATTAATTTTGGGAAGAATTGTAGTTTATGCAACTATTTTGCAAGACTTAAGCATCTGATGATGGTGGGGAGGTTAATTTGGAAGCGATCGCCCCCTGAAATAGAAAAGCGATCGCGCTCTCAAATAAAGAGGCGATCGCTTGAACCTAGAAAATTATTAACCTAAATTTTAATTGCCATTCCCTGGCAGAAAATAACGCAAGCGCCACTGTCCGCCAGAACGTACAAAGCTCGTCCGGTAATCGTTTTCCTCATCATGAAGAAAACGGTTTTCAATCCAGCCGCGCTGACCGTTTTGCACCCTCACAGGCGACCAGCCGGAAACTTGTTGCACTGCTTTTTGCCTAGCTGGTGATAGTTTGTTAAAAGCCTCTGTGTCAAACGAAACATATTGGTTAGACACTGAGCCTATAACTTTACCACCCATGCCAGGTTCGGCGCGGAGATTGACGTTTTGCCCGACAACAGCGAGGTTGCCAAAATTAGGTCTGTTAGGTCTAACTGACTGTTTAACTTTGGTGAGATCTGGGCATACCCATACACTCGAACCAGCTTCTTTGTTACCAACACGCGCCTGGGAGTCGATGCCACAACCTTGGCTAACGGCTTTTTCCATATGCGGCCAAAATTTAGACTGGTTGCTGTCAATTTTATAGCTGTTCAGATTAAGAGTTCCGCCATAATTCCATTGAGTCTGGGGAGTCACAATGGCGCGAATAAATTTAGCATCTGAACGCTGTACGGCATTCAACAACCGCTGGCGAAATGGCGAAAAATCGCTGCTAGCGTTGGCTTGAGCTTTTTGAGGACTGCTTTGTGCTAGTTTTTGAGATACAGGTTTTGTTTGAGAAAAAGTATTTTGGGCAAAGCTAGTCATTGTTGACCCAGCTATTGCACCCAAGGCAATCAGTCCAATCGTAAAACTCTGGAAGCGGTTCATTGTAACTCGTAACTTTCGTTGCTCATCTTCCTTAAAGGTAAGAAAGATGAATGCGATCGCACCTCACCCGACTTACTCACCCAATCGGGTGATTGTTTAATCAAAAGCGATCGCTGTTTTAACTTATGGTTAAACTAACTGTTAGTTTGCAGCTAATGAATTAGTAGCGATGCCTCATTAAAATATTTTTTGAATAAGCAGGCTTAAACCTTGCCAGAAAGCGCCGCCAACAAATACAAAAAATAAACTAATTAAAGCGGTTACTCCATAACTGATGCACATCAGCAAACCATCACCTTCCAAGGTAGCAACCACGAACAGCAAAATCCCGATGGTGGGGATGGGGTTGGTAAATGGAATCGGTAACAAAAGCAGGATACTAAGCCACACCATACAAACACCATTCAATTGCCAAACCCGACGATTGCGGGCCACTTTAGGTAACCGGGGACGGGCAATTTTCTCTAGCACCCCAGTCACTTTTTGGATGTTTTTTAATAGTTGCTGGGTAAACTTAGGGGGAAATTGAAATAGCGCTATTTTTTTTGGCAGCCAAGGACGCCGCCGCCCTAAAGCCATTTGCGCTGCTAACAGCAAACTGCCACCACCCAAAAACCAAGTTAATCCGGGCGGTAGGGGAAATAAAAAAGGCAAAACGAGCAAGCCGATAACTAGGCTAAAACCTCTTTCAGAAGTTTCTGCCAGAATAGCTGCTAAAGTTAGGGGCTGCGAGGCTAATCTTTCCAGGAGAGAATTAATATCTTTAGAAAACCGCATTTTTTATAAAGTACGGGTGAATTAGAAAAGAGAAGTAGCAACTAGAGGAGGAATTGCCTATTCTACTAATAGCTGCACCCGTATCCATTTGACTTCTATCTCAATAGCGATCGCTTAATCGTTTTTTCCTCTCGACCCAAGTGCTATCCTCTCTTGGCAAGCGACTAAAAAGAGTCTTATTTGTTCCGCTGCATATTGCGACGAGCAACCCAAATAACGAAAGCAACGATAATAATACCAAGTACAATTTTGGAAACTGGGCCGAGGTACTTATCTACAAGTTCATAATTATCCCCCAACGCATACCCAATATAGGTGAGCAAAACCACCCATATTGTAGTGCCCAAAGTTGAGTAGGCTATGAATGGTATTATTGGCATAGTGCTAATACCAGCCGGGATGGAAATTAGAGTCCGAATTCCTGGTACAAGGCGACCGAGAAAGACGGCTTTATTGCCATGTTTGTAAAACCAGCGTCTTGACTTTTCAATGTCATCACCTGATATTCCCAGCCACTTGCCATATTTGTCGGCTAAAGTCTTCAAGCGTTCCTCGCCCAAGAAGGAGCCTGCATAGTACCAAGGCAATGCTCCCAACATCGTCCCCAACACTCCTGCCAAAACCGCATAGGAGAAGTTCATATTGCCTTTTGCGACGGTGAACCCTGCCAAGGGCATGATCAACTCTGAGGGGATGGGAGGAAATAGGTTTTCTGCAAACATCAGCAGTCCTATTCCCAGATAGCCCAGCGAAGTCATTATCTCCGTTACCCATTTCTCCATCGAGTTGCTCCTTTGAGTGGGATGTGATTTTACGAGCGTTACGCTACTTTACATTGATTAACATCAGTTTTAACACATGAATTATCCGTACACCATTGTTTAGGAAGCCAGATGGCGATCGCGTGGACAAGGGGCACTCGCTTGCAAATAATATTTCGCTGCTAAACTTCCGCTGTAGTAACAGCGGTTCGCATCTGTTGCTGAAGTGGAACTAAAGCTCCGGGTAATTAATAGTTAACTTGCTAATTTTTCAGCAGAAAATGCCCAGTTTTGCATAGTATCTGCTTGACTGGTATTTATCCAATAATTAAATACTTTTATTTTTTAATTACAATTACTGTATGCGCTTTTTAAATTTGCCTTGTACTTAATCGCGATCGTTTTTAGCGTTCGTCCGTCTAACAATCCAGTAACCTATCGACAAGCAAAGAACTGATATTCCTAACCCAATTACCTGATCGCCTTCAACTTTTTCTAGGTCGAGGATAATAATTTTACGAGCTACGGCAATGATAGACGTAACAATCACCAACTCCACCTGAACAACGTGTTTTTTCAGGTAAGCAGTAATATTTTCTAAAATTTCCAGGGCAATCAAAACATTCAAAAACAACCCAAATGTTTTGAACAAAGTTTTGTTGAAAGGTTCATTTTGTTGCGTAAACAGGCTTTCCAGCAAAAAGGTTATTAGGTTCCAAATGGAAGCTAGAATAACCAGCACCATGATGACAGAGAGAACTTTGGAGACAACACCCTCTAGATCTTCCAGCGTATGCAGAAATTTATTATCGGAAGTTGCCTCTTTCACTTGCTTTGATAGTTTCTTCCATAGCAACATTGTTGTTAGGTTGGCTAAAAGCCAGACGGCAAGAGGTTTATTTTGAGAGCGATCGCGTTTCATTATCAGCTACAAAATTTATTAGTAAGGTGGGCAATGCCCACCCTAATCAAAATTTAATCATCGTCGTGGGCAAAACGATTGTAGAGATAGTCTAAGGCATAGTTGCGTAGCCTGTAGTATTCCGGGTCTTCCATAACGCGGGTGCGATCGCGGGGACGCGGAAACGGAATATCAATTATTTCACCAATCTTAGCCGCAGGTCCATTTGTCATCATCACCAATCGGTCTGCCAAAAACAGCGCTTCGTCAATATCGTGAGTAATCATCAAGACGGTAATGCGAAACTCATTCCAGATTTTCAGCAGTTCCTCTTGCAACTCCTCCTTAGTAATAGCATCCAGCGCACCAAAAGGCTCATCCAAAATTAATACTTGGGGACGCATTGCTAACGCACGCGCAATAGAAACTCGCTGCTTCATCCCGCCAGAAAGTTGCTTAGGTTTTTTGTTAGCAGCTTCCGCCAGTCCCACCATTGCTAAATGTTCGCGGACTATTTCCTCTTTTTCCGCTTTAGATTTGTTAGGATAAACCGATTTTACCCCCAGATAGACATTCTCAAACGCCGTCAGCCAAGGCAGCAAAGCATAGTTTTGGAACACCACCATACGATCCGGCCCAGGTGCGGTGATACGCTTATCTTTCAGCCGCACCTCTCCATCAGTTGGTGTCGCGAAACCCGACACCATATTCAGCAAGGTAGATTTACCGCAGCCAGAGTGACCGATTAAGCAGATAAACTCGCCTTCAGCAACGTTGAGGTTAACGCCATCAAGTACGGTGTAAGAGCCTTTTTTTGTTGGATAGACTTTAGTGACATCCTTAATTGTTAGGAAATTATCGCGAATAGGAGTTTTAGGTTTCGAGTTTGAGGTTAGGAGTTTCAGAGGTGAGATTGAAGTCTTTTTGATAGATTCCATGGTTGTGAAGAGTGTTGAGTGTTGAGTTGTCAATACCAAATCTCGGTATCGAATTGGTGAGTTTAACTGGTTGCATCGAAACGAGGTAGAACCTCTACCTTCTCGTTCCCAGGCTCTAGCCTGGGAACGAGGATTAAATCCAAAATTGAATTAGGCGACTTTAGTTGTGCTTCCGTCGATGACAACTTCCTCGTAACGGACATTACGCTTGATTTCCAAACTGTTGAGATAGCTGATGGGGTCGTCGGCGTTGAAGGTGCTGCCGTCAAACAATTGAATTGGCCCGCGAGTGTAAGTAATATCCAAAAGGCCGAGTTCTCGCGCCGCCGTGCTGAACACATCAACTCGACACATCCGTTCGATGATTTCCAACCAGTTTCGGGGGAAGGGTATCTTGTCCCAACGAGCCATCTGAGTCATCATCCACAGGTGTTCGGTACGAATGGGACGATTTACGCCTTCGCCGAAGAATTGGTGATGGGCATACTCGCGATGCTGTTCTAAGTTACAGACGTAAGGGTTGGGGTCGCCCAAGTGGAGGTATTTCTCATCAACACCCACATACTCTGGTCGGCTCAACATCTGGCGAATATCTTGCGCGTTGTTTTCGTCCCCACAGTAGCGGCAAGCTTCTAGAAGCGCTTTGACTAAGGCTATATGGGTTTTGGGATAAGCTAAAGCCCAATCTTCTCTTACTCCCAGCACTTTCCCTGGATGTCCCAGCCAAATCTCTAAGTCGGTGGCAATGGTATAGCCGATTTTTTCGTCAGCGGCGCGGATGTTCCAGGGTTCGCCGACGCAGTAACCATCAATGTTTCCAGCTTCCAAATTCGATATCATTTGGGCGGGAGGGATGACTGTCAACTTAACATCCCGATCCGGGTCAATGCCACCGGAGGCTAGCCAGTAACGCAACAGCAGATTGTGCATGGAAGATGGATGTACCATACCCAAGGTGTGCGGTTGATCTGGCGATTTCAGCAAAGCATCTTTGAAGTCTGTTAAGGAGAATACGCCTTGGTTGTAAAAGCGTTTCGCCAGGGTGATGGCATTGCCGTTGCGAGTCATCGTCAGGGAACTAACAACGGGAACGGCTTTACCTTCGTTTCCGCCTAGCGTCAACCACAGAGGCATTCCGGCTGGCATTTGCGCTGCGTCTAAGTGGCCTGCTGTAATGTCGTCGGTGATGCCGCGCCAAGAAGGTTCGCGCACGAGGGTGACTTGTTCTAGACCGTGCTTGGCAAAGAAGCCGCGTTCTTTGGCTACGACTAAGGGGGCGCAAGCGCTGAGAGGGACGAAGCCAATTTCGATATTGACTTTTTCTAGACCGTTGCGGGCGATCGCTCCTTTGGGTTTGGCTTGGCGTTTCTTAGCTTGTTTCTGCCTATTCAGGAAGTAGATGATCTCGCTTCGCATGCTGTAGTAGCTTGGATGATTCACTACTTCCATGCGCTGGCGGGGACGCGGAATATCTACTTCCATGATTTGCCCAATATTAGATTCTGGGCCATTGGTGAGCATTACGATTCTGTCAGACAGCAGCAGTGCTTCATCGACATCGTGCGTCACCATGATCGCGGTGATGTGGGTTTCTTCGCAGATTTGCATGAGCTTTTCTTGCAAACCGCCCCGCGTCAAGGCATCAAGTGCGCCGAAGGGTTCATCTAGTAGTAGTAACTGGGGACGAATGGCGAGGGCGCGGGCGATCGCTACCCGTTGTTTCATCCCCCCCGAAAGCTGCCCCGGTTGCTTATCAGCATGAATTCGCAACCCCACCATATCGATGTGGTGTTCTACAATTTCTTTGCGCTCTTTAGGGGATAAATCTCGCATCACCCGCTCCACAGCTAGGGCGATATTTTGACGCACTGTTTTCCAAGGCAAGAGCGAGTAATTTTGGAATACCACCATCCGGTCTGGCCCCGGTTCTGTAACTTTTTTCCCCTCTAAAACCACGCCTCCTTCGGTCGCTCCATCTAAACCAGCGACGATATTTAGTAAGGTTGATTTGCCACAACCAGAGTGACCGATCAAAGAGATAAATTCGCCTTTTTTGATTTCTAGCGAAATATTCTTCAGTGCGACATAGCTGCCGCCATTAGCTAGGGAATAAACTTTGTCAATCCGATCTACATCAACAAATACAGACATGGCGTTTAATAGTTTTGAGTTTTGTTAGCGTAGCCAAGTAGCACGTTTTGATGGTTCAGTGTTCATTGCCCGATGAACCATGAACCATGAACTATGAACTATGAACTATTTCTGTTCTTCTGGAATAACTTTGCTGGCAACAAATCCCACCAGACGATCTAGCAAGAGTCCGACAACGCCAACCCAGATTAGAGCTAGGATAATTTCACTCACAAAGCCGCTGTTGTATGCATCCCAGATAAAGAAGCCAATTCCTACACCACCAATCAGCATCTCAGCAGCAACAATTGCCAGCCATGACAAGCCAATCCCAATTCTCAAACCAGTGAATATATAAGGAACAGAAGCCGGGAAGACAATTTGATAGAAATACTCCTGACGGCTGAGGCGCAACACCCTAGCGACGTTTTTATAATCTTGGGGAATCTGCTGCACGCCTACAGTTGTGTTGAGGATAATCGGCCAAATGGCGGTGATGAAAATAACGAAGATTGCAGAGGGGTCAGATTGTTGGAATGCTGCCAGAGAAATGGGCAACCAGGCTAAGGGTGGAATGGTACGCAGCACTTGGAAAAGTGGATCTACGGCATCGTACAAAAATTCATTTGTGCCGACTAAAATACCGATTGCAATACCAACAATTGCAGCCAGAGAGTATCCCAAGGCAACCCGTTGCAAGCTGGCTATTATTTGCCAAAATAAGCCTTTATCTGTCGCACCGTTGTCAAAGAAAGGATTGAGAATTAGTTCCCAAGTTTCTATCAAAACTGTGAGCGGCCCTGGTAAGGTTCCGCCTGTATTGAGTAAAGTAAATATCTGCCACAGTAAAAGAAAGACGCCAAGAGCAATTATGGGGGCTACTATTTTGCGCGTTTTCTTATTTGTCAATAGGGATGAGAAACCTGAACGATTCGCAGCGATCGCCATTGGACTAACCTCCAAAAGAAAGTGATGAGTTTTTAATTATTCTTAGTCAGCGTTCGTTAGCCATTTGTCATCGGTCATTTGCAGCGGGCAAATGACAAACGACTACACTTGCTTGATGTTCTTAATCTTGAGGCTATCCAAGTAAGCCTGTGGATTTTCTGGATCGAAGGTGACACCATCAAAGAAGGTTTCTATTCCCTTCGATGGGCTGATGGGGATGTCAGCCGCAGCGACGCCTATTTCTTTAGCAGCTTCTCGCCACAAATCTTCGCGGTTGACGGCTTTAATGATTGCCTTGGTGTCGAGAGTCGGTGGCAGATTGCCCCAGCGAATGTTTTCAGTTAAGAACCACAAATCGTGACTTTGGTAAGGATATGAAGCGTTATCATTCCAGTAGCGCATCAGGTAAGGGCTGTTTTCTACAATCTGGCGATCGTTGCCATAGTTAACTTTACCCTTGAGCCGATCTTCGATATAGTCTACTTTCACTTTCGCCCATTTCCGCTGTGCGAGAATTTTGCACAATTCCTCGCGGTTTTCCATGTTGTCGCACCACTGTTGCGCTTCTAATACTGCCTTGAGAATTCCTTTGGCAGTCTGAGGATTTTTGTCCATCCAATCAGCGCGGAAGCTTAGGGCTTTTTCAGGATGGTTTTTCCAAAACTCACCTGTGACAATGGCGGTGTAGCCGAGTTTTTCCCTAACTAAGCGTTCGTTCCAAGGGTCGCCTACGCAGAAGCCATCCAGGTTGCCTACTCTGACGTTGGATACCAGTTGAGGGCCTGGTACTACCAGAACTGAGACATCTTTATCGGGATCTATGCCACCGGAGGCTAACCAATAGCGCAGCATGGTGTCGCTGGTGCCACCTTTGAAGGTCATCCCAAACCGCAGGGGTTTTTTATCTGCTTTTGCTTGGTCGGCTTTTGCCTTTAATTTTGAGGTGTCCAGGCTGACATCTATATCTTTGTGGGCGTTGGATACGGAAATTCCCTGTCCGTCAATATTCAGCCGCGCCACAATGTACATGGGGATCTGTTTTTTGCCTTTGGTGACGGTGCCGAGGGACATTTGGTAAGGCAGGGGGGAGAGAACCATTGCACCATCCAGCCCACCACCAGCTGAACCAAGTTCTAAGTTATCCCGCGTTACACCCCAAGATGGTTGCTTTAGCAATTTGACATCGGGGACTCCGTGCTTGGCAAAGAAGCCTTTGGCTTGGGCAATAATCAGCGGCGCAGCGTCGGTTTGACCGACAAAGCCGATTCTTGCACTCTGTCCAGAGCCTTGGTCAATAACGCCTGCTATGTTACTGGTCTGCGGATTGCTGGCGTTGCTCTGGGTACAGCCTTTTAAGAGTACTGCTCCGAGTGTTGTTGCGCCAGCGGTGAGTAGAAATTTGCGTCTGGTAAATGGGGCTGAAGGCTTGGTCATAAGTTATCTTTATAATGTGGCCAAGGTCAGTCGCGATCGCTGAACGGGAGCGTTCTTTAATCTTCACTTCGTCGTTAAAGCCTACTATAGCGGCTCTTTCAGAGGATGTATAGACCCCAGAACCCGAAAGTTTAATTAAATATTAAATGAAGTGTATAAGTAAAATTTGTTCGTACCCTAAATGTTTGTATAGGCTGTAATTGCCTTCTCGCAAGAGTTATAAGCTTTATATAGCTATCTTATGTATCAGAGGCCAGGTAGGCTACTTCAAATCTACAGGCATTAATATATTTATAAGTTTTATTTATATAAATTGGCTCTAGGAGAGTTCCCCGGTTCAGTGCTGGGTTGATTAGACCTCTCCAACAACTCTCAAAGCCTTTCTATTTCTAATATTGATTTATGAGTGTCAAAAGCCAGACACTCATAAATCAACGGTTACATAGTGCTTTGGGAGTATTGCTATCAAATTAATTTGTGCTTTGAAGCCAAATTATCTCATTAATTAGAAATTATTTGTTTAGGTATTTAGCTATTCACAACTATTGCGCCTATTCGCCCTATTTTAGAAAAATCTACTCTAGCGATATAAATTGGCATACTTAATGGTATTTCCTAATGCTCAGAAATCTGCTTGACCCGTTAGCATTATTTTTAGAAATTTTTGCGAATTAGCATGAATTTGTTTTAATAATTCGTTTTGTTTAATATTAGGCATCAGGTAATCGTAAATAGCTACAGTAACTTCATACTGTTCTTCTGGCAATTCTGACAATGATTCTAAAGCCTCTTCTCCCCCAAGCACTGTTTCAATGAGGTAGCCATCTCCTAAACATTAAATATTTTTGAAATTCTATTTCAAGGCTATCAAGAATTGTCGGCTCATCATCAATACATATAATTACAGGTTTATTGATAATTTTGCCAAACCTGATTTAATAGCTTCAATCAACTCACTATTATTCCAAGGCTTGGGTAAGTAGGCGTGTAATTTAGCTTGAGATATGGTTCTTTCAATAGCTTCTGCGTCAGCTTGTCCTGTCAGCATAATTGTAATAATTTGGGGATAGTTTTTATGAATGAGGATGAAAAATTCATCTCCCTTCATTCCCGGCATCAACCAATCAGAGACAATTACTAGGATGTCTACCTTATCTTCAACTAATTCTTCAATAATTTCTAAAGCTTCGTCAGCGCTTTCAGCAAACTCACCAACATAAGTATTACCAAAGGCTTTTTGGAGTTCTATCTCCAGACTTTCCAACACCACTACTTCATCATCAACACACAAAATTGCTGGTTTAGGCATAGCTATTTTCTTTTATTTGTAAAGCTTGGTAAGTAAATAGGCGTAATTTAAATTTAACCCAGTCTTGTTGTTATCCTAGAAAGCGGCTCAAAAATCCCTCGTCAATACCCGAAATCGCTTGCTTAGATATGGCTTATTTCTTCGTTGACATTCGTAGGCAGGAATATTGTAAAAGTGGTTTGACCTGGGAGCGATGAGACTTCAATTTTACCCTGATGTTTTTCAATAATCTTTCTGACAATATCCAACCCTAAGCCGCTGCCTTCTCCAGGAGCTTTGGTTGTAAAAAATGGTTCAAAGATTTTAGGCATAAGCTCAAGGGGAATCCCCTTGCCACTATCGGTGATGCTGACTAAAGCAGTTGTATCTTGTTGTTTCACATCAATTTTTAAACTTCCTTTATAGTCCATCGCTTGCAAAGCATTATGCACCAGATTTGTCCAAACTTGATTCAGTTCATCGGGATAACACCCGATTGATGGCACCTCACCATAGTTCCTAATCACTTCCACTCCCTGTTTAAATTGGTTGTGATAGAGAGTTAATACAGTTTCAATGCCTTCAATAATATTTGCCTGTACCTTATGTCCAGAGTTGTCATAACGCGCATAGCTTTTTAAAGCAAATACGACTTTGGCGGCGCGGTCTGTGGCCGTCGCAATGGTGCGGGTGCTTTTTTGTACGCTTGCCCACTCATACGCTGTTTTTAAAATTGTTTCGCTATCAGGGTCTTTTAGCAATGGCAAAAAGGCTTGAATATCGTCATAGACGCCGATGTTGACTAGGGTAGCGGCGATGGTGTCGGCATTGTCGATCTTCTGTTGTTCGAGTTGACGCTGTAAATCTTTTTTGATAAGACGTTTTTCTTTAGTTGATAAGAGGGTATTTTGTTGGCTTGATTTAGCAAGGAGAGATAAGAAATATTGCTGGTGTTCTGGAGATAGGTTTTGAAAAAAAGTGGGAAATATATCTATATTTTTAGTTAAAAATTCGCTAATATTGTCGATTGATGAGCGAATCGCTCCCAATGGGGTATTAATTTCATGGGCAACACCAGCAATCAATTGTCCTAGTGCTGCCATTTTTTCCGATTGAATTAATTCTTCTTGGGTAGCTTTAAGGTGGTCGAGAGCTTGCAAGAGTTCTTGGGTGCGTGAGGCAACTTGAATTTCTAAAGTGCGATTATATTCGGATATCAACTTTTCTGCTTGTTTGCGTTTGGTAATGTCTTGAAAGGCAGCGATCGCGTAGACAACGTTACCCGTTTCATCAAAAATTGGCGTGGTAGAAACTTCCAAGGGGACAATCTTATCCGGATGGTAAAGTTCTAGATCGTCAGCCTTGGCTGTTTCACCTGTTAGGGAACGCACGATCGGCAGTTGGTCGGTTGGGTAAAACTCCTGGGTTCCGGCACGATAAACTTGAAAAGCCTTTGTCAATTGCTCAGTTTTGGCTTCTGATAAAACGTTGATGCCAAGTAACTGTTGTGCTGTCTGGTTGGCATAGTAGAGTTGTCCGGTAGAGTCGTGGACAGATACACCCATTGGCATCGCTTCTAGGTATTGATTCAACCGTCTTTCACTTTCGGTGACTTCAGCGTAGAGTTTGGCATTGGTAATTGCGATCGCCGCTTGCCCAGATAATAGTTGTATGACTTCCAACCTGTCAGGAGTAAAAGCTCCCCCTGTTAGATTATTTTCTAGATAGACAATGCCACTAAGTTGACCTTGATATATCAGTGGCGCACACAATATAGATTTGGTCTTATTCGCTTTAATATACGGGTCAAGTGTAAATTTGCCCTGATGCGTCGCATCGTTCTCTACAACAGTTTCTTTGGTACGGGTGACATAGTTTACGATCGATTCAGGTAGGTATTTGTTAACTGGAATTGACTGCAATACTTTAACGTCATCAGCATCCACCTCCCTAGAGGCTTCAATTACCCATTCTCCTGCTCTATCTAAAATGAGAAAGCCTGTTTGCGCCCCAGCATTCTGGATGAGAATCTTCATTAAAGAAGCAAGTAACTTATCCAGCACAATTTCGCCGGAAATGGCTTGGGAGGCTTTCATTAACGTAGCTAAATCCAACGCTTCGCCTGACTGGCTGCCAGTTGCGGAATTGGTGGTTATCGTAGAAGTGCAAGTAATGCTTTTAGGGGCAGATGATTTAGGCAATAACTGCGGGTATTTGGCTTCTAACTCCTCTACCTTGGCGATCGCTCCCCAGCGCGTGTAGGCGTAGTGTGCCTCTTTCATATAGGTTTGGGCAATCTTAGTCTTACCACGCTCTAGATAAAACTTTGCGCCTAACTCATAAGCTAACGCCTCTTCTTGGATAAATTGGTGATCGCTGGCTCCTTTAATGGCTTGCTCATAAAACTCTACTGCTTGCCAATATTGCCCCAAGACTCGCGCTTTCTCTGCTTCCACTAGATAAAATTTATGCAGGTGATTCATTGGAGCATGGTGCGCCCATTTCTGCATCTTTTGTTGATTGGTGTTAACTCGATTGAGCCAATCCTCTTTTTCCGAGTTTGAAGCTTCAGCAAATATGCTTAAATGTGCTAGAGAATCATATAAATAAAATACAGGTACAGATATCATTGCTGTGACACCATCTAAATACTGTTCTGCTATAACAGCATTTTGTCTAGCTTGATCAGTCTCCCCAAACAGATAACATAGGATAAGTTTATTTAGATAGAAGAAGTGAAGTCCAGTTCTGTCATTGGCTTTAAGAGCAAGCGGCAGCGATCGCTCCTCATTGTAGGCATCACCCATCAAACGGATAGGATTTTTAGACCGACCTAGCAAGTTAAAGACTGCCTGCCGAAACCTGGCAAGCCAATGAAAAGGATTTTCCCGTCTAATTTGGCTTATAGCGTTACTATAGGTCGCCATTTTTTGTTCTACTTCTATAAGTTCCTGCCCCATGAAATATGAGTGACAGCACAAGTAACAGGAAGAATAACCCGCAAATTCAAAGCCTCCGGTTTCCACTCCACGTTGATAACTCTCAATCAAAATAGGTAGCGTTTCTCTGATATGTTCTTTCCAGGGCATTACGTGGGAACCCAATACATGAAATGCCTTAGCCGTGCTTTTCTTGTCATTGAACCGTTCCGCCAAACTAAAAACTAATTTTCCAAATTTATAACCCAACTCAATGTCTTGAACTACTCCACACAAAATTAATGCGTAAGCGGCATAACTATTTGTGGACCAGGTAGCATTGCCATATTTGATAGATAAGTTAACCATCGATAGCACAATCAGTAACATAAGTGTAGGAGCCGCTATATAGGCGGCACTACTTATACTCAATAGGATATAGAGCGCTGCCTGCGGCTCGGGTTCGGTCATGTCCGGCAGGTTAATTAGCTCTTCGATTTCTTGCTCAGCATAGAGTAAAGCGGTTTCCTCAAACCCTCTTTGAATATCTAATTGGCTCGGTTCTTCTGGTAAGCTCACCCCTAACAGTTTCAGTACTTGAAGCCCAATCTTTATGGATTCTTTGAGGTTTCCCTGTGCACCAGCTGCTAGAATTTTGCTATCGTAAACTTTTACTTTGTCCAGCACTGTTTTGGAATAGTTCAATACGACTTCTGCCAACTGCTCCATCTGCTCGAAGTCACCGTTAAGGTACGCCGCCTCTGTTGCTTCGTCGTACAAAGATAAGGTTAGGTGATACTGTCGCTGCCAACTATCTGCACACAGGAGTTTAAGTCCCGCATTCAAATACCCAACGGCTGCTCGATAAGCTGTTGCTGCTTTCGCTTTCTTACCCGCGGTCAAATTTAGTTTTGCGATTCCCTCTCGCTCGTCTTGATCGGTAACAAGCTCAACACCAAGATTAAGATGATCGACTATTTTAAATATCTCCTCCGATAAGGTTTCTAGTGCGGTATTTTGCAACAGCAAGCGACCAATTTGTAAGTGAACGGCTTTCTTGCGATCCTCGTCTATCAAGGCATAAGCAGCTTGTTGTACTCGATCGTGCAGGAACTTGTAATCGTGAATTAATAATTCTTTATCTAATTCGGATAGAGGCAGGATTAATGCAGACTGAACTGCTGTAACTAAATCTGTAAAAATTGATTCTTTGGATTGTTCACTAATGATAGAAAGAGTTTTTAAGTCGAAAGATGCACCAATACAAGATGCTAAACGTAAAACCTGTTGTGTAGATTCCGGCAATCTTTTCACCTTGCCAATCATCAACTCCACAACATTATCTGTAATGTCTTGGGCTTCAATTTGAGCTATATTCCACGTAAAGTTGTGATATTCAAAATCAAAAGTTATCAAATTATCGGCGTGCAATGTTTTTATAAACTGATTGACAAAAAACGGATTGCCAAGAGTTTTTATCATCACGAGTTCTGCCAGAGGTTTTACCTCCGCAGTGTAGCTATGCAATGTGTCGGCAATCAGTTGGCTAATATGTTCTAGTTCTAAAGGGGCTAAAGTAATAGAATTGATAGTTGCTCCTAGATTACGCAACCCTTCAAGCGTCATTATCAATGGATGTGTTGGGCTAACTTCGTTATCCCGGTACGCCCCAATTAGGAACAAATATTGCGTCTCATTATCTGTCATCATCAGTTCAATTAACTTGAGTGTGGCGGAGTCTGCCCACTGCAAATCATCCAGAAAGATGACTAAGGGATGCTCTTTTGAGCAAAATGCCCGGATAAAGTTTTGAAAGACGAAATTAAAGCGATTTTGAGACTCAGTTGCTCCTAATTCAGGCACGGGTAGCTGCTTACCCACAATCAATTCCACTTCGGGAATTACATCAATAATTACTTGACTGTTAGAACCAAATGCCGCTAAAAGGTTTTCTCGCCAAAGGTTTAGTTGTGCTTCGCTTTCAGATAAAATTTGCTGTATTAATCCCTTAAAGGCACTGACAATAGCAGAGTAGGGAATATTTCGCTGAAATTGGTCAAATTTACCTTCTGTGAAATAGCCGCGCAGTCGAGTATTGGGTTTATGAATTTCGGCAACTAAGGATGACTTTCCAATACCCGAATAACCCGCTACTAACATCATTTCGACCCCCCCTTGCCCCCCCTTACTAAGGGGGGGTTGAGGGGGGTTAGCTACTCGCTCGAATGCTGTCAGTAAGGTTTCAACTTCTGCTTCACGTCCATAGAGTTTTTGGGGAATTTGAAACTTGTCAGAAATATCTGACGAGGCGAGGGGAAAGTCTGTTATATTTCCATTTTCGTGTAACTGGGCGAGACATTTTTCTAAATCAGCTTTAACTCCCCAAGCACTTTGGTATCGTTCCTCCGCTGTTTTCGCCATTAGTTTCATCACAATGTCTGCAACGACTTTGGGAATCTCTGGTAAAAGCTGATGGGGCGGTACTGGCTGTTTGGCGATATGACAATGCACCAACTCCAGCACATCGGTAGTCTCAAATGGTAGCTGTCCTGTAAGCAGTTCGTAGAAGGTGACACCGAGGGAGTAAAAGTCCGTGCGGTAATCAAGAGTTCTGTTCATCCGTCCCGTTTGTTCGGGCGACATATAGGCTAAGGTGCCTTCTAAAACATTCGGATTTTTCAGTGTGGGATTTTCGCGGGTTAATACTGTCGAAATGCCAAAATCGATGATTTTAAGAGTCTCTGTTTCTGGGTTAAAAACGATATTGGATGGATTAATATCTTTGTGAATGACATTGAGGGCGTGAATCGCGCCTAAAATCTCAGCCGTCTTGATAGCAATGCTGAGGAATTCTGATAGCGGCAAGGTATGTTTTAACCCTATCGGCTCATTCATTAATTGCTGTAAAGATGAAGCACCGAAATCTTCTAAGATAATAACTAGAGTCTTCTGATAGGGTAAGAGAGCAAAAGCTTTAATTACACCAGCGAGATTAAAGTTGCGGGTGATTTCATATTCCTGCTTGTATTGGGTAAGTTTATTCGGCGTGGGATAGTCTTCTTTGAGAACTTTGAGGATTACGGCTCGATTATCCTGCTCTCTGATAGCCCGATATATTTTTGAATTAATACTTTCATAGATTTGTGTGAGAATCTGGTAGCCAGGAATTTTAATCATGGTTAGGTTGACGATAAGAGTGAGGAATTTGTAGAACAAAAGGGATAATCAAGACAGTTTGTAGAGGAACCTCTACACAAACTTCGTTAACTACAGGAGCTAGAAGATTGATTGCCATTGGGGCAGTTTAGTATTTAATTTTGTTCAGATTGTCATGGATTAATATAAAAAATGGAAACCCCTACCTGTATTTTGCTAACCCTTCTGCAACTACGCGGTAGAAGTGGTTTTATAAACATCGATTACACTTGAATGTTTTCCTGATATTTTGTTTTGGTTCATACAATATCAAGTCCTTTTGATTGCCCATAATTTACTCGGAACGCCAGCCCTCTGGCGTGCTTTTATTGTGGATAATTAATCCGAGTTGATATAAGTACGATTTGGTTGGAGCGCTAGGTTTTTAAAAAAGTTGCACGTCCTGCGATCGCTCATCTATTTTTTTACTTTCCTCAATCAAATCAATGACTAGATCGAACCGGAAGTTATTAGCCCAATCTGTTAAAGTATTCGCCAAAGTTTCACTTACAGGGCAAATCTCCTCAACAAGTTCTAAAACTGTGTTATCGCTGCATTCAAAAGCCGCATTCCGCAATTGTCCTATCCACTCGTTAGGCATTTGCCCTAACAGAATTTCTAATGGTTGTTCGATTTGAGACTGTTGATTTGAAACTTGAGATTGCAAATTCTGTTGTTGGCTATCTTCGTAAACATAATTCACCCCTAAATATTGACCCATTTTTTCCAACAGCACGTCCTCTCGGAAGGGTTTGCCTAAAAAGTCATCGCACCCTGCTGACAAAACAATGTTTCGCTGCTCCTCAAAAGCACTCGCAGTCAAAGCAATAATGACTGTCTCCTGACCCTTGAGATGTGCCCTGATGCGTTTTGTTGCTTCATACCCATCCATTACTGGCATCCGCATATCCATCCAAATCAGGTGCGGTTCCCAACTTTCCCACATAGCAACGCCTTCTTGACCATTCTCGGCTTCGCGCACCTGAAAACCAATGGATCTCAGTAGTCTAACCAGCAACAGACGATTCTCGAAGCGATCTTCAACAACTAAAATGCGATATTCAGGTTGATTGGGTGCTAAACCAATAGCTTTACAAGTTGGCTTTTGAGTTGAAATATCAATAGTTTCAGGCAGCTTAATCGAGACATCAAAGCAAAAAATTGTTCCCTCACCTACTGTGCTGCTGACAGCGATTTCTCCTCCCATCAGTTCCACAAATTTTTTGCTAATAGGTAAGCCTAATCCTGTTCCTTCCTGCGATTGTCGCCCCGTTTCACTTTGAATGAAGGGATTAAATACGTTGCCTATCTCCTCTGGCTCAATACCTGGGCCAGTGTCTTCAATTTCAAATCTAATTGTTGTTTGTTTTGGTTTGGGCGTTGTTTGTATTTCTGGTTCAATTTTTAATTGTGAATTTCGCCTACTTTGGATTTCACAAGTTAATCCCGGCACAGGAGGCGCACCATTAATGCTTTTTACCTTTAAAGATACGCTCCCGTTTTGAGTAAACTTGATCGCATTTCCCAGCAGGTTAATCAATATTTGGCGTAATTTACTTTCGTCGGCTTTTACATACTGAGGAATGTCTGATGTTCTTTCAAATATCAGCTGTAAACCCTTGTCGTTCGCTTTAAAAGAAAACATTTCTTCTAGGCTTTTCAAAACCTTAAGCAAATCGAAATCATTTTCATTTAATGTAATTCTACCAGCCTCTATTTTGGACATTTCCAAAACGTCGTCGATCAATTTAAGCAAATGTTCGCCAGCGCGATTAATGATCCCCAAATATTCCTGATTCTCCTCAGATAGTGAGGAGTCGCGGTTCATCACTTGGCTAAAGCCAAGAATAGCGTTGAGGGGGGTACGCAGTTCGTGGCTCATGGAAGCTAGAAAATCGCTTTTGGCGTGATTAGCAGCAGCGCTTCGCGCCGCTTCGCTAACAGCGGATTCTTTTGCTTTTTTCAGTTCTTCGGCTTGGTTTTGCGTTTGCGCTAATAATTGGGCTTGTTGTATAGCTACTCCCAACTGCTCCCCAATTTGAATTAGCATCCAAATTTCTGTCTGTTTCCATTCGCGGGAGTTGGAGTTTTGGTAAGCTGCCAGCAATCCCCAAAGCCGATTGCCACAAAAAATGGGGACAATGATGTACGCTCGCGCTTGAAATTTTTCTAAAATATTGAGATAACAGGGGGTAAATCCTGCTTTATAGATATCGGGAACGCAGCAGTAAGTTGCTCTTTGTCGATAAATTCCGCCTTGAGTTTTTTGTAGATAAGTATCTTGTATTAAGTTATCTTCACTACTCAAAGTTTTGACATTGCAATGGGGTTCGTTAACAGCTACTTGGGAAAGCTCTGGTTGATGCTTTTGTTGGCTGACTAATGGTTTCCAGCCTTCTACTACCGACTCCGATACAAACTCGCCACTCCAGTCTGGATTAAAGCGGTAGACACCGACGCGATCGCATTTTAAGGCTTGCCGCAGTTCTTGATTTGTGGTGCTGAAAATCGTTTCGATTTCCAATGTTTGCCGCATTCTTTGAATAACGTTTGCGATCGCTTTTTCCCGTTCTGCTGTCTCGTGTAATGTCTCTTCTGCCTGCTTGGAACTGGTAATATCAGTTACCAAACCATCCCAGAGTATGCTGCCATCAGCTTGCAGTTCCGGACGCGAATTTCCTCGCAGCCACTTGATTTGACCGGAGACGATAACGCGCCAAGTAAAATCCCAAGGCTCAAGGGTTTTAGCTGACGAGACAATTGACTGCTCGAAACCCGCTATATCATCAGGATGAGTAATGCTCCAAGCTCCTGTGGCATTGTTCATCACTTCCTCTGGCTCTAGCCCAAATATTTCTCGGCAACCAGCACTGACGTAGGGAAAACCCCTTGAGCCATCAGGCTTGAGAATATACTGATAAATCATCCCCGGTACGTTCTGTGCCAAATTTTGATAGCGGGTATTGCTTCGTTGCAGTGCTGCTCGTGCTTCTTGGCGTGCCTGACTAATGGCTATGAACTCGTTTACTAACCTGAGCCAATTAATTTCTTCTTGACTCCACTCCTTTGAGGAACGAACGGCATCTAGACCCATAAAACCGATAACTTTGCCAGAGTGTAGCGTGGGAACGGCAAGTCGGGACTTGATTGATTTGAGTTCCCACGCGGCTTGTTCGCCTGCTTCAGGCGTTTGCTCGGCAGGGATTAAAACAGTTTCGCCGCTTAAGATCTGGCTGTTAACCCAATGATGATTTTTAACTGGAAATTCTTGAAACTTATAGATGAATGGCTCAATGCCAAAGTCGCACCACTCGTGCGTCATCTTTAAGAAGCTCTGGTTGTCGTTGTAACGGAAAAGGTAGGTGCGATCGCTCCCCAAAAATTCTCCAACAGCTTGCAAGGTGAAATTAATCGCACTGTCTGGGTTTTCGTCAATAAACATCCGGGAAATACTGCTGAGCAAACCGTCCATTTTTGCTCGCCGTTGGAGCGATTCTTCTGCTAATTTACGCTCCAGTTCCGCTCCAGCTCTGGCAACAAAAATTTTTAAAATCGTTTCTTTGCCCGGATCGCATTTCATTGGCTGTACGTCCAGCACAACCAAATTGCCGATGACATTCCCAACAGAATCAATCAGCGGCATTCCCCAGTAACTTTGTGCGCCTAAGTCCACTAAATTGCGATAGCTAGGAAAGACTTCTTGTATCCCTGATGGATAAAAATGGCTCGTCCCTCCTACGACATTTTCGCAGGGCGTACCATCTAAGTCGTACTCGAAGTTTTCGCCAAAGTCTTCGCCCGTCCAAAATGCGAGGGTACGCACTCTGGTTTTAGCATCGTTTGTTACCTGGCCGACGACAGCGTAACGAATTTGCAGAATTTGGGCAAGATAGCGGACGCAGGAGCGAAAAAACTCATTGCCAGTTGCAGAAGCTGTCCCCTCAGCAATCAATTGCAGCGCTTCTTCCTTCTGCTTGCGACTGGTAATGTCGGTATGAGAACCAGCTATGCGATATGGAGCGCCCGTTTTATCTCGCAATGCGGCTCCCCTCGTGAGAAGCCAACGAAAACTGCCATCTTTGTGTATTGCCCGGAACTCTACTTGGTAATTAGGGATTTTCCCCGCTATATAAGCAAGCAGCACTGTCAACACTCGATCTGAGTCTTCTGGGTGCAGGATTTGTTTGAAAGAAGCGATATTATTGGGAATTTCCTGTTCTTCATAGCCCAACATACTTTTCAAACGGGGGGACATATAAACATCACCCGTTTGCAGATTCCAGTCCCAAATCCCGTCGTTGACTCCTTCTACAGCTATGGCAAATCGCTCTTCGCTGTGGCGGAGTGCTGCTTGGGCTTGCTTTTGGTGGGTGATATCGCTGAGGGTGCAAACAATCCGCTCTACGCTACCATCCTCTGCTATTTGCGGATCGGCGTTTACCAGCAGCCAGGATCGTTTTAGATTTTGGATTGGGGATTGCTCCCCAGTTTCTTCATTGTCAGGACGCTCGATTCCTATAACTATGTTATGGATGGGTTGGCGGCGGGCGATCGCTTGTTGCACTGGTAGCTCTTTTGTTGGGAAAGGCGTATCGTCTTCGTGCAGCAACAAACAATTTTCACCGAACACCTGCGGGGGTAAATCTTCTGGTTTGAGATTGAGGAGAGCGATCGCAGCTTGATTGCAAACGAGAATTTCGGCATTGGCGTTGAGCAGCAATACACCCACCTGCATCTCGCGAATTAACATCCTAAAGCGTTTTTCGCTTTCCTCTAAAGCCTGTTCGCGCACTAGCTGAGCAGTTAAACGCTTATCAAACAGGGATGTCAACAGCGCTAAGCTCAAAATGAATAGGGTCGCCATGCCTATTGCGCTAGCCAGCCACGACCGATTCATGGCGGGAGACGTAAGGGCTGGTAAGCCTTGCAGGGGAATAAAGTGAGTTGCCCACATTCCGGTGTAGTGCATCCCGCTGATGGCAATTGCCATAATGAAGGCACTAGCGAATTTCTGCCAAAACAGCCCTTTCAAAGATTGATTTTGTAGCCTAAAAGCAAGCGTTAGGGCAGCAAAAGAAGCACTAATGGCGATCGCAACTGAGAGGCTAACCAACCGCCAGTCATACTCTATATTCGCCATTAATTGCATGGCAGCCATGCCCGTGTAATGCATCCCAGCAATGGCCATTCCCATGAAAATGCCACCGCCGAGTAAAAGCTGTATGGAAACCTTCCAACTTAGAAGGGACAAAGCAACGCCGGATGCAACTACCGCACACAACAGGGAAAGCAGGGTAATCGCCATATCATAGTGGACTGGGTGAGGCAGTTGGAAAGCCAGCATGGCAATGAAGTGCATTGACCAAATCCCTGTTCCCATTGCTACAGCACCACCCAAGAGCCAAAGCCAGCGCCGCAATCTTACAGCTAGTTGCACTCGCCCTGCTAAGTCTAGAGCCGTGTAAGAGGCTATGAGGGCGATCGCAAAGGAAAGCGCTGCCAAGCCTAAGTTGTAAGTCCCAGTCATTGAGCTATGCATATAGTTTTCTTAAGGTAAGGCACGCTTTGGACACAAGTATATATCTGGTAGATTTTCCGCATCGTTGCGCCTTCCCCTCTCCAGCTGGCTTGCTACTTTTGAGAGAAATCCGTATAAAGTCTAGTTTGTCCCAACAATGAGAGCGGAGCAATAGAATTTCGCACGCAAGTTAAGCACCTAACTTAAGGCTGTAATGCGTGTAACCTTGGAGATGCGATAGAAGAGGCTTTATTTTATGAAAAACATATATTTAATAAAAAATTGCAGTCTGACACTCTTAGTATGGAGGCTAACAATCAAAAAAGCCCCTAAAACTTGACTTGAAACGATTTAATATTAGTGTCAGTAGGAAATCAGCTACCTAAGCGTAGGCGGGGTATTATTTTAATGCCTCAAGGTTGGCAACGCCTTCCAGCAGCAAAACGCCAGTCAGAAATTAGAGAAAATTCTGGCAACCTCTACACTCTTGAAGACTTGCGCGATCGCACAAATTTGAGTTTAAATACGCTCACAAAAATACAACATCGCCAAGTTGCTGTAGATCGGCAAAGCCTGGAATGCTACTTCAGCGCGTTTAATCTTACTCTGAACTCCAGCGACTATAGCAAGATTAACCCTGACAATGTAGAGATTCGCCACAAAGTCACGATTAAAGGCCAAGTTCCTTTAGATTCGCCTTTTTATGTAGAAATTTTTATTACAGGTGTAATAAAAGCCCGCTAGGCTGTACGATAAACGCTACGAATTAGCTCTACGTCGCGGGGTTTCGATATTTGGTTGTTTGAGTTGAGATTGCGATTACGTTCCAACAAAGCCGCGATTTGCCTATCCTGCTTGCCATCTAGGACGAGTTGTTGCAATCTCTGGTTTTGCTGCAATCCAGCAAATAAATAAGTTTTACCGCGCTCTGTAATTTCGTTGCGACGGAGGTTAAGTTGCAATAAAGTTGGATTTTGACCAAGCAAATTAGCGATCGCCCTTGCTCCCTCATCTCCAATACAATTAGGCTGGGCACCCAGCACTATTGTCGATGGACTATAACCCAGATCCAGATGCTTTAAAGTCGGATGTGCTTGGATAGATTCACTCAAGGCAATTCCACCCGCACTAGCAATCCCATTACTAGCAATTCCTAACTCCACTAGCGTTTTATTATCTTGTAAACCATCGGCTAAAATTTCCGCACCTGCATCGCCAATATGATTAACGTTAAGCAATAGCGCTTTAATTGCAGGATTAACGCGCAGCAGAGTAGCTAACAACAACGCTCCTTGTGCATCTATTTGATTCCCACCCAAATACAAGCGCTCAACCGTGCGATTATCGCTAATCATTACCTCTAGAATTGCCTTAAGTCCTTCATAGCCAATCTGCGTATTCACCAAATCTAGCGTGCGAATGTTGCGATTGTGACTTAACATTTGAGCAATGTGGCGTGCGCCTAATTCACCAATTGGGTTGCGCTTGAGCCATAATCCAGTTACCGAAAAATTATCATTTAAAGCTTTTGCTAGAGTTGCAACTCCAGGAGCAGCGATCGCGTTACAACCCAAATATATAATTTCTATGGGCTGGTTACGCTCTATTAATTGCGCTACAGAACCAGCTCCAGTATCACCAATACCGTTAGTACCAAGTAATAAGCTAACAATATTAGTATTGTTAGTCAGCGCAGAAGTAACTGCCTGACATCCTACAAAACCAAGATTTTGTTTGCACAAGTCCAGTCGTCCATCAGGCAATACGGTACCGCGAGGAAAGGTTATTGGTTGCGTTACCAGAACATTGGCACGCAAATGTATAAGTAATGGTTCGAGTTCGTTGGGGAATGTTTCAATCGAACTTTGTATCGGACAGTGAATAGTTAGATGTTCCTTCATAATTACCTCGTTAAAACTACCAAGGATATGGAGCATAGTCTTTAAGAAAGTGACCGTACAAAGGCACGGCAGAATCTTCAAGTCCTTGAACGATGGGGTCGTAAATTCTTGCCATTCCATCAAGAGAATCTAGCGGTGTATAAAAACCTCTATTTTCTTGCAAATAACTTTTTTTGGGGTAGGGATTCTCGTCTGTAATCCAGCCAGTATCGACGCTATTCATAAAAATATTGTCGCGGGCATAGTCTGCCGATGATGTACGAGTCATCATATTTAAGGCAGCTTTTGCCATATTTGTATGGGGATGAAACACGGTTTTGCTGTCTCGCTGGAATTGCCCTTCCATTGCTGAAACGTTGATGATGAAGCGTCTCTCAAAATGCGATCGCAGCAATAATGGTTTGAGTTTGCTATTCAAAATAAAAGGCGCGATCGCATTCACCAACTGCACCTCTAGCATCTCCATTGTGCTGACTTCACTTAGCTTTAATAACCAGCTATTTAGCGGTCGTATATCTAATTGCTGTCCGTCTGTATCAAATGTATTAGGCGGGAAATACTTGCTGGTTAGGGCAGAAAAGTAATTTTGATAGTTGGGTTGATTTTCTAATAAAAAAGGATAGCGATCGCCAAAGCAGGCAGGTAGTGCGTCTAATGGTTCTTTTTCCTGCTCTAATAGATGCTGGTAAAACGCCAAAGGACGTTTAATTGTTTGGGCAGCGTTATTAATGATAATATCTAAAGCTGGTTCGGTGTCAATCAGATGTTGGACGAACGCTTCTACAGCAGGGATGTTACGCAAATCAAGTCCGTGAATAAGGATGCGATCGCGCCATTGGTTAAAATCCCCTTCCTCGCTAAAACGTCGGGCGCAGTCGCGAGGAAACCGCGTAGTTACAATTACTTTCGCCCCATCTTGCAGCATTCGTAATGCAGTATGATAGCCAATTTTAATCCGTCCGCCCGTTACTAATGCCACGCGCCCTTTTAAATCTGTACGTTGATTGCGCTTTTGATAATTAAATGCAGCGCATTTCGGACACAATAAGTGGTAAAAAAAATGAACTTCTGTATATGGTTCTTTGCAAATATAGCAGCGTATCGGTTTATTCAGCGTCTTCTCTAGTTTTACTGAAGCCTCCAAGAAATTAACCCCAGGTTTTTTAGGGTGCTGATTTTGCACCATCTCTGTCATCGCTTGAAGTTTGCGATCTTCAGTCTGTTGGCGTTGCCTTTCGTTATTGCGAGTGCTTTTTTTGCCCTCTTTGTAAATTTTGGCAATTAAGCTTTTAAAGCGCTCGTGATGATTAATAACGGCAGGATTTTCTGATATCTGCTGCAATACATTGAGGCATATTTCTAAATCCTTTGGCGGAATATTCATTACTTGCCACCTCACAGCAGAATTAAAATTAGCAGCTATCTCTTTCCAGTAAATGTATGGAGACTGGGAGGAGTCGAACCTCCAGCCTTGGTTTTGGAAAACGCATGCTCCTCCATTGAGCTACAGCCCCCATAAAATGTGGAAATGAGGGAGAATTGAACTCCCAGTGGGAGTATACCTAGCAATTGCCTTTTTCCCACAAATGGGTGGGGGCTGGGAGGATTTGAACCTCCACCTGAGTTTATGAGACCCCCACTCTTCCAGTTGAGCTACAGCCCCCATAGGGGTGGAAATGAGGGAGACTTGAACTCCCAACCTCCCGAATGAAGTTCGAGCGCTCTTCCCTTGAGCTACCATTTCCATTGGCAATTAAGGCTATGTAATATATTTGTAGTACAAAATTGCTTATGTGTCAAGCAACAATGAACTTCTAACAATAAATCTTTCCTTTTACAGAGAAGAGAGGCTTTTTCTGGGGAGTAAAATTTAGTACAAGTAGCTAACTTTAACAGGATGCTATGGCAATCATATTTGAGTTGTGAAATGTCAGAATTTCAGCTCTCCGACTTCTTTAAGAAGTCGGAGAGCTAGCCTTAACAATTTAAGCTTCGGCTCCCGCAAGGCACTAAAATGAATGTCGTCCCTCTAGCAATGCTGGCATCAGATTATTAAATGAGTCAATTACGTGCTTTAATTTTTGACGTTGATGGAACGTTAGCCGACACCGAACGTGACGGACATCGAGTCGCTTTTAATCGTGCCTTTGAGGAGGCTGGGTTAGATTGGGAGTGGTCAGTTGAACTTTATGGCGAATTACTGTCTGTTGCTGGCGGGAAAGAAAGGATTCGTTTTTATCAAAAGCAATATTGTCCTGATGTTACATTAGATGATGCTGTTGTTGCTGAGTTACACGCTATAAAAACAAAGCATTATCGAGATTTATTAGCCGAAGGTGCAATTCCCTTGCGTCCTGGAGTGAAACGATTGATTGCAGAAGCACGCGATCGCGAATTGCGTTTGGCAATTGCTACTACTAGCGCTTTACCCAATGTCATCGCCTTATTAGAACGCACTCTTGATCCATCTTGGTTTGAAGCGATCGCTGCTGGAGATGTTGTTCCTGCTAAAAAGCCAGCCCCAGATATCTATCATTACTTACTCAAACAGATGAATTTAGAAGCAGCCGATTGTCTGGTTGTGGAAGATTCTCATCACGGTCTAGTTGCTGCAAATTTAGCTGGTTTGCCAACAATTGTGACTTTTAATAACTACACCGAAGGACAAGATTTTTCTTTGGCTCGATTGGTAGTAAATCATTTGGGAGAACCGGAACTTCCTTGCACTGTTGTGGCTGGCAATGCATTAGATGTCAATTATATAGATTTAGAAACGTTAAATCGCTTGCATAGTTCTAGGTAGGTCGATTAATTGATTGGCAACGCGATAGCGTCAGCGAAGCGAAGGTGATAGCCGTTAGTGCGTCAGCACGTTAGCGCAGCTCGCACCCTTGGTTATCTTTCATTAAAGATATAATCTTTTTCTGCCAGTAAGCAGATAAGTAGTCATGTTTCCTTTGCCTTTCACTTGAATGAAACCACGCTCTTCAAATAAATATTTATTGCGTAATAGCTGATAAGTTTCTGCTGTCACCTGAATGCGGCCTGGAATGCCGTGAGATTCCATGCGGCTGGCTGTATTTACAGTGTCACCCCACAGGTCATAGATAAACTTTTTGATGCCAATCACACCCGCTACTACTGGGCCAGTATTAATGCCCACGCGGATCTGAAAACTTAGGCCAGTTTCCTGATTAAATCGGTTAATTTCCATTTGCATATCCAAAGCCATTTCAGCGATCGCCTCTGCATGATCTGGCCGGGGTGTAGGCAATCCTCCCACTACCATATACGCATCGCCAATTGTCTTGATTTTCTCCAACCCATGCTGCTCGGTCAGTTGGTCAAAAGTTGAGAAAATCTCGTTTAGTAACTCCACCAATGCTACGGGAGATGTATGAGCCGAAAGCTGGGTAAAACCAACAATATCGGCAAACATTACCGTTGCTTCGGGGAAACTATCAGCAATAGTGCTTTGCTGTAGTTTCAAGCGTTCAGCGATCGCAGAAGGCAAAATATTCAGCAGTAGACTTTCAGTTTGTTGCTGTTGATAGCGCAGTGCTTCTTGCGCCATTTTGCGATGGGTGATGTCTTCGACAATGCCCTCGTAATACACTACCTCTCCACCCAAATCGCGAACAGCGCGGGCGTTTTCTGAAACCCATATAATGCTGCCGTCCTTGCGATATACCTCAGACTCAAAGCCAGTAACAGCATTATCCTCCTCCATAGCAGCAATAAACTCTACCCGTCGGTTACGGTCAACGTAAAGTTGCTGATGAATATTATTGAGATTAGCCATTAACTCTTCCGGCGAGGAGTAGCCGTATATCCTTGCTAGCGCAGGATTGGCGCTGATGTAGCCTCCGTCTGGCGTCGTCTGGAAGATGCCTTCGACAGCGTTTTCAAAAATTGTGCGATATTTTTCTTCTGCTTGCCGCAGCGCCTCTTCCGCCTGCTTGCGCTGAATTACCGAAGCCACCTGAGTGGCAACGGCTGACACTAACTCAACCAGCCGCTTATCTTCAGCACGCGCTTCAAAAGAGTATAAAACCAGAACAGCCAACACCTGATCGCTGGCGATAACAGGAATGCTGAAACTTGCTTTTAGTCCATTGGACCGTGCTATCTCGAAACGGTTAAAAACTTGGTATGGCTCAATTGAAACATCATTTATCCACTCTGCCTGTTTAGATAACCAAGTTCGTCCAGGCAAGCCACGACCTAGAGCAAATGACATTTTCTCGCTCTCGACCCTAAATTTCTCCAGACTGGTTGTACTGGCATACCAACCCCGGCTGCATTCTAGAGTGGTTCCATCTTTACAGGGAATCCATGCTTCTGCAAAATTCCAACCTATACTTTCACAAACTTGATGTAAGGTGACTTCTAAGGCTGAGTGGAAGTCGCAGGAAGATACTATAGCTTGCGTCGTAGTCTGCAAGAGATGGATTTCTTCTTCGGCTCGTTTGCGTTCTGTGATATCGGTAGCTACAACTAGCAGGCACTCTTCACCGTCGAGGTCTATGCGTTCAGCCGATAACAGCGCCACTAAGATACCGCCTGTCTTGGTGCGAAACTGAAACTCGTGGTTGCGAATTATTTCATGGTTCAGCAACATCTGAATAATTCTGTCACGGTCTGCTAAATTAGCCCAGATATTTAGATTGCTTGCTGTGTAATTAATAACCTCTTCACGCTCATAACCTAACACGCGCAAAAAAGTTTCGTTAACTTCGACATAGCGTCCATCATCGATTCTGGTAATAGTAATAATGTCGGGGCTAGAACGAAAAGCTTTGGAAAATTTTTCTTCTGAAACTCGCAGCGCTTCCTCCGACCGCTGGCGTTCAATTATTTCGACTAACAGTTGGCGATTAGTTTCTTTTAAAGCAGCAGTACGCTGCTCAACTCTGATTTCTAATTCTTGATTGGCTCTTTGCAGCGCTTCTTGTGCCCTCATTCGGTAAGCGCCTTCAATTGCTAGAGCTACGAAATCGGCAAGTGAGCCTGCGAAATTTTCTTCTTCTAACGCCCAAAAACGGGGCGTTCCTATATGCTCGTGACAGATAACGCCCACCATCTGACCGCCTACGCGGATTGGTGCATCGAGCATTGAGGTAATGCCGAGGGGCGTAAGATAAAGAGCAGAGAATTCATGAGTTCTGGGGTCGGTATGGGCATCGTGCGCTGCGATGATCCGTTCTATTCGCAAAGCCTCAAAATAAGCGGGAAAATTAACAGATTCGATAGTAGCGCCTTTGCTATGGCGATCGCTGTTAATTTCGTACAAGTCTAGGCAAACCAATGTGGTGTTTATAGTTTGGGAGTTAGCATTGTTGTCTGGATCGTTAGACAATTCGTTTAGTTCGTGTATTTTGTAATTTGGGTCGCTATTTAAATCTTTATTAGGATTTGAAATAAGATCGGCAACCTCGGCTGGATCGCCCGATCTCATACCCAATCCAAAATCTAAAAGCGAGAATATAAAATCGTCATATAACCACACGCTAGCTCGTTCTGTTTCCAAAGTACGGGTAGCCACCTCTACTATTTCCCTAATAGCTGCATTCAAATCACCACTTGCTAAAGTTTTGCGATTTGCTAGTTCCAAAAGTGCGTTGGATGTTCTGCGGAGGCGTCTTTCGCTGGCTTGCAATCCTGCTTCTGCCCGCTTGCGATCGCTGATATCTCTCCAAACTACATGCAGAATTTGTTTGCCGGGGAAGGGGATGGCGGTGAGCAATATTTCAACGTCGAATTCTGAACCATCAAATCGACGATGTACCCACTCAAATCGCGCATTCCCATTGCGTAATGCGATCGCATTCATTTCCTTAGACTTTTCTGCGGATAAACTACCATCGGGTTGCACGTCAGGAGATAATTCACATGTATGCAGGTTTAATAACTGCTCTTTGCTATCAGCGCCTATCATTTCTAAGGCTGCTTGATTGCAGTCAATAAACGCATTTTCATCTAATAAAAGAATAGCGTCACCTGATTGTTCAAAAAGTAATCGAAACTTAGCTTCGCTTTCTTTTAAAGCCTCCATAGTCCGCCTGCGATCGCTAACATCTTCGTAGGTAACTAGGAGTCCTACAACATTTTCTTGGGCGTCGTGTAGGGGGATTTTGTTTGTGTCTAACCAAGCCATTTCACCATTGGCTAGACGCAAAGACTCGCTGAGGTGATATTGCGGTGTATTTGTTTCCATTACCCACCGATCTACTTCTCGGAACAAGTCAGCTTGCTCCTTTATGGCGGGCAAGTCATAGTCTGTAAGCCCAACTATATCAGCCGAGTTACTAAGCCCAACATCT
Organism: Microcoleus sp. FACHB-831; assembly: GCF_014695585.1. Lineage (NCBI taxonomy): Bacteria > Bacillati > Cyanobacteriota > Cyanophyceae > Oscillatoriales > Microcoleaceae > Microcoleus > Microcoleus sp. FACHB-831. Next base: position 138,065 of record NZ_JACJON010000060.1, read on the forward strand.
AGAGCCATTTTATGATTGCAGCCCTGGTAGACAAAATTTCTGTCTTTCCAGAAAATGGCTTGTGGGATGTTGTCCATTATTAGCCGCAACATTTGCCTCTGTGACCGCAATGCTTCTTCCCTGGCAATGCGATCGCTAATGTCGCGCACTACTGCTTGCAAGACTTTTCTCCCGCCGATTTCAACTGAAGTTAGCCACACTTCTGCCGGAAACTCCGATTTGTCTAAACGACAGTGCAGCCACTCAAAGCGGCAACTTCCTTCTCGAAAAGCTGTTTGAATTTTTTGTGCTGATGCCGAGGCTGAATCTTCACCATTTGCCTGAAATTTTGGCGAAAATTCGCTGGGGTGCTTGCCGTAAAATTCTTCTTTTCTAGTGCAGCCAAACATGGACAAAGTAGCGCGGTTGCAATCGAAGAATGCTGTTTCATCTAGCAGCATAACGGCATCGATGGTTGATTCGTACAAGCTGCGGAACTTCTGTTCTGATTCTTGTAGTTTGGCTTGAGCTTGCTTGCGATCGCTTACATCATTGCCAATGCCAAGTATTCCTGTAAGATTGCCGTTTTCGTCAAGCAGAGCTTTGTTCCTCCAGGCAATCCATACCCGTTCGCCATTCTTTTTAATGTTTTCATTTTCGTGGCGCGTGTATCGTTCAGGATCTTGCAAAACTTCATCCATCATTGCTGCCACCTTATGACCGGAATTATCCGTTACTGGCACTATTGTTTCAATTAGTTTCTTACCCAAAATTTCTTCTTCTGAGTAACCAAAGAAGTTTTGGGCGAACTCGTTGAAAAAGGTGATGTTGCCGTTGGTGTCTACACGGACAATGATGCTATTTGCGTTGTCAACAAGTTCGCGATATTTTGTCTCGCTCTTGCGTAAGGCTGTTGTGGCGCGTTCGATGGCTTCGCGCAATTGAGATGGCGATCGCACCCAGATAAATACTAAAATACCGCTCAACACTGCCAGCGCCCCGCCACCAGTTCGCAACCACCCGGAAATGGGTGAACGCGCTCCCCAACCCCCTTGGGGGATTGCTGCTAGCTGCCACGAGCCATTGGGTAAAGTAACTTCTAAGATGACTGGATATTTCTGGAAGATGGTTGCGTCGCCGAAAAATACTTCACCGCGCGAACCTAACCCATCTTTACCCCGCAGAGCATATTTTAGAGGCTGCTGAGTTGAATAATCTTGACTTTTGCCCTCGTTCCCAGGCAGAGCCTGGGAATGCTTTTGGCTTTTGTCTTCTTCAACCAGTCCCGCTTCTTGGAAGAGAATATCCCTGTCGATGATGATGCCCGCCATACCCCAGTAGGGGCCGCTTTCTGGTTTCTCGCCTGGTTTTGTGAGAAAAATCGGAGTGCGGTTGATGAAACCAACACCCCCCTCAACTAAGTTAACTGGCCCTGCTACTACGGTTTTTCTGCTATTAATTGCCCGCTCGAAAGCCTCGCGTTCGGCTGGGATGGACATAGGCTGGAAGCCGATAGCTGTTTCGTGGCCTTTGAGGGGATATATGTGAGTGACTATGTTGTTTTTATAAAGTGCTATGCTGCCGATGCCACTCTGCTGCGACACCATGACTCTGGCTAAGCTGTCAAATTCTGCTTGGTCGATATCGGCATTAGTGGAGACACGAGCAACTAGACCGCGTGTGAGAAAGAGGCGGGAGTTTAGCCCACCTTCGAGCCTAGCTCGGACTGTACTTAGTTGATTGAGTGCATCGGTACGATTGCGATCGCCAAACCTTTTTTGCTCTAAGCGATCGATAACCCAGACGCCACCAAGAACCGCCACTGTTGCGGACAAAGCTGCTAAGTAAGGCCAAAAGCGTAATTTCATAAAAAAATTTTATAAATACATACGGTGGGGCTAAAAGCGTGCTTGTGCCAATACGATCGTTGTTCTGATTTTCCTAACGATAGATGACATGAAGGGCGATATGCGACCAAGGCACGCGATCGCCCCTTATTACTTTTTTAACTTTTATTACTAGAGGGCCTAAGTTTTTCCGGCCAGATCCCCAATTCATGCGATGGCGAGCATGACGGTGGCATGTTTTTTAATTCAAAAATCAAAACACGCTACTTGGCTAGGCTAACAAAACTTTATTTACAGCTTGCCAAGAAGCAGATAAGTAGTCATGTCTCCTTTACCTTTCACCGGAATGATGCCCCGCTTATGCAATATAAACTTATCTCGTAATAGTTCGTATGTCGCCTCTGTAACCTGAATAGTACCGGGAATACCCTGAGATTCCATGCGGCTGGCGGTATTCACAGTATCGCCCCACAGGTCGTAGATAAATTTTTTGATGCCAATCACGCCAGCGACTACGGGGCCTGTACTGATGCCAATGCGAATGTTGAATGGTGTCCCATTGCCTGTCTCAAAACGGGAAATTTCTTTTAGCATATCAAGAGCCATTTGAGCGATCGCTTCCGCATGATCGCTGCGCGGCATGGGCAATCCTCCCACTACCATATACGCATCCCCAATTGTCTTGATCTTCTCCAAGCCATGCCGCTCCGCCAGTTGGTCAAATGCTGAGAAAATCTTGTTCAGCAACTTGACAAGTTCTGTAGGAGGAATAGAAGCCGAAAGTTGCGTAAAGCCAACAATGTCGGCAAAAAGCACCGTGACATCGGAAAAGCTGTCGGCAATAATGCTTTCCTGCATTTTCAGACGGTGAGCAATCGGTTCGGGCAAGATATTCAGCAGCAGCAACTCTGATTGTTCTTGTTGATAGCGCAGTGCCTCTTGAGCCACTTTGCGCCTGGTGATGTCTTCGACAGTACCTTCGTAGTAAAGCAAGTTACCGTTCTCATCCCGAACAGCACGGGCATTTTCTGAAGTCCAAATCGCACCGCCATTCTTGCGATACATCTGAGACTCAAACCTAGTCACGGCATCGTCCTTCTCGATGGCGGCAATGAACTCGTCGCGCCGATTGGAATCAACATAAAGTTGTTGCCCGATATTAGTAATACTCGCTATTAGTTCCTCTGGGGAATCGTAGCCATAAAGTCTCGCGAGTGCTGGATTGGCGCTGATGAAGCGTCCCTCTGGCGTGGACTGGAAAATACCCTCAGTAGCGTGTTCAAAAATTGTGCGATATTTTTCTTCAGCCTGTCGCAGCGCTTCTTCAGCAGCTTTACGACTCGTGATATCGCGAACGAGGCAACACAGCACCTTTCTGCCACCATAGGAAATAACGTTGCCAGTTACTTCTACATCGACGAGAGTTCCATCTTGACGGCGATAGCGCCTTTCGCCGAAGGAATGGTTTTTTTGTGCCAAGATCCTCTCGATATTACGTTGAAAGCTTTCCTTGTCGTGCGGGACGAGATCGTAAAGAGTCAGTTCTACAATTTCTGCACTGCTGTAGCCAAGCAGACGTTCAAAGGCGGGATTGGCTTCCAGAATCCGGTTTGTTTGAGCGTCAATCAACACAATTCCTTCGGAAGCTTGCTCAACAATGGCGCGGTGACGCGCTCTCTCCTCGATTTGCTCGCGCTCTCGATTTTCTAAGGCTTCTAGCATTCCGTTGATGGTGTCAGCCAAGCCAGATAATTCATCATATTTTCCATCCCCCGCGACGCGCATAGAAAGGTCGCGAAGAGTGCCAATACTTTTAACACCCACGCTAAGGCTTCCCAGGCGCGACAAGACGAGTCGTTCTAGAAGCATTAAGGTCATGCCGCCAAAGACCAAACCCACGAAGAGGACAGATGCGATTAGATAGCGTATGTTACTTTGAGTTTGCTTATAGATGCCTCTGTAGACATCTACGCGCAACAGCAGAGCAGGTTTGCCGTAGATGTCATTCAACCAGGAATACCCGGCAATCCTATCTTCGTCGAGCGTATTTACCAGAATTGGCGCAGGTTCGTCCGGTTTGCTCTCTAGCAAAGCTTTTTTAACGGGTTGAAAATCTGATGGTAGTTGGGGATCGTTTACCCCGTAAACGCTGATAGACGAACGGGTAAAGCGGGATAAGCGCTTGATGGTGCTTGCGTCTAGATAGCGTCCAAAGATCGCAGTACCTCGAAGGTCGCTAGTACCCTTAGTCGGCTGAATTGGCTGCGAGGTAATCAGCATAGGGCCAGATGGAAGCTGTAAGATTCCCGTCAAGCGACTTTTTGGATCGGGGTGCTGTAGAAGCAGGTCTGAAGGAGAAATGTGTTCGAGTATCGCTTTTGGAACTGCCGTTCTTTTTTTTGTTATTAGATTGAAACCCGTCCCAAATACTATTTCACCCTTGGTGTTGACATACACCAACAGGTTGAGTTTGGCGTTGGCAAGAGATTCTGGAGCTAGATTGTCCTCAATATAGCGATCGCTCTTGGTTGAGATGAATTTATAAGTGTCATCCCACGTAGACCAACCGATAAAGTTGGAACTAAAATCTTCTCCTATTTCCTCAAAAACCTTCAAAACTCCCTTAACGCTCTGGCGGGTGTTCTGTTCCTCAGCTTGCCTGATGCTGCGTAACAAGATGGTTGAGGAGGTAGCATACAAAACCCCAACCAGACCTACCATGGTCGCGCCAATGACGAGTAGTGTCTTCGTCCGCAGTCTCATTAAGTCGCCTCTTCATGGTGCGCTAAGGTGCGCTGGAGAAATCGCATGGGGTTGAAACTAGCAATGTCGCCAGATCGGGAGCTATGAAGTGCAGAGCTATGTTAACTCTTACGAGCGAAAATCTTAGTACAAACTTTGATTCTCGCGGTCTAGCTCTAGTTTTGTTAGACAAAAGTACCTGACGATGCTTGGTAGCCTGCATCAGGAGGAAGAAAGATACAGTTATTTGAACTTGTGCCGATCCTGCTCACTAGATACACTTCCTGAATAACCTTTTTAACCTGTCCTAGAGCATTAGAACAGAACGGTGTGAAATTTTGGCCAAGTCAAACATAGGAGTGAATCGGAATGTTGAGTTGGGAACACAAAAGCAGGAAATTAGGTGAGCAGGATCGTAGCGCAGGTGAGGAAGCGACAGCAGCAATGGAGAGTGTAAAGTTAAGTTCTCCTCAGTCCCTCAGTTCCTCAGCGCTACGCGATACTACACCTCTGGCACGCGATCGCGCTTGGGTGGAAATTGATCTAACTGCCTTATCCCACAATGTCCTGCACCTGAAGCGTTTTTTATCGCCGCAGACGGAACTCATGGCCGTTGTGAAGGCTGATGCCTATGGTCATGGTGCCGTTACGGTTGCCCAAACTGTTTTGCAACATGGTGCCAGCTGGCTGGGGGTGGCGACCATTCCGGAGGGTATTGAGCTGCGGAAGGCTGGAATAGATGCACCAATTCTGATTTTAGGGGCGACTAATACTCCCGATCAGGTGCTTTGCATGGCTCACTGGAAACTCCAACCTACTCTCTGCACCCCTAAGCAGGCTTTAGTCTTTTCTGAAACGTTACGGGCATCTACAAAAGATTGCCCCTACCCAGTTCATATTAAATTAGATACTGGGATGTCGCGGCTGGGTGCTAACTGGCAGCAAGCAGCCAGTTTTGTCCAACTGGTAAACCAATTGCCGCATCTGCGAATTGCTAGTATCTATTCTCACTTTGCCACAGCTGACAGCCCCGATCCGGCTGGGATGATAGAGCAGCAGCAGCGATTTGAGGACGCGATCGCCAGCATCAAATCTACTGGCTTTACCCCGCCGCGCCTGCACTTGAGTAATTCTGCTGCCACTCTGACTAACCCCGCCTTACACTACGACATGGTGCGCGTTGGTTTAGCTACCTATGGCCTTTATCCAGCCGACCATCTGAAACAGGCGATCGCTCTCAAGCCAGTTCTCAGCGTCAAGGCACGCATAACTGGGGTAAAAACTATCGCACCTGGTACGGGCGTTAGCTACGGTCATCACTTCGTCGCCAGTCAGGAAATGCGCCTCGCCGTCGTCGGTATTGGCTACGCTGATGGCATCCCTCGCAACCTATCCAATAAACTGCAAGTTTTGCTCAGAGGCAAGCTGGTGTCGCAGGTAGGGGCGATTACGATGGATCAGCTGATGCTTGATGTCAGCGCCATACCAGATTGCACTGAAGGCGAAGTAGTGACGCTGCTGGGGCAAGATGGAGACATACAAATTCGAGCGGATGACTGGGCTGAAACTTTAGGCACTATTTCTTGGGAGATTCTCTGTAGCTTTAAGCACCGCCTACCCCGCGTAGCAGTGGGTTAGCTCTTTGAACTCCTCTAATAAATCGCACCCTCTTGAAGCAGTCAATGTTCTGCCGAGTTATGCGATCGCCTCTTGTTCTCAATAGGTGGGCATAATTACACCGAGCTTAGTCATTGCCCAAACCGCCGAGGGTGGGCAATGCCCACCCTACAATTAATATTTTCTTAGACACTAACAGCCTGTCATTCACCCTTTATACCAACTTTTATTGGTGTAGCTGGTAAGAATATGGTCTTGCCATTTTCCGTCAATCAATAAATACTCCCTGGCATATCCTTCCACAACAAATCCAAGTTTTTTAAGCAGATTTCCACTGCGCTGATTGTGTGGTATATAATTTGCCATTACCCGGTGTATATTTAATTCTTTAAATGCATACTCAATAGCCGCGGGTAATGCCTCCGACATATAACCCTTACCCTGTGCAGCTTCGGCTAGATTGTACCCCAAATAACAGAAATGAGCCGCGCCGCGCAGAAATCCGTTAAAATTCACATTGCCAATAATTTCTTTATGACTCCCATTTTTGAAGATAAATAATCTTAATGACTGGTCGCTCTCAAATTCTTGGAGATTCTTCTCTACTTGCCCTTGCCAAAACTCTTGTGTCAGATAATTGTTAGGCGGGGTAGGATGCCAAGGAGCAAAATAAACTTGATTTTCTCGAAAAAATTCAACTATGTCAGGCACATCATCCCCAGTTGCCAGCCTTAATAAAAGTCGCTTAGTTGAGATAAATGGGAGTTCCAAAATGTTGGGGATATTTTATAAAAAAGTTATTTTGATTTGAGGTAAAAAAAATTGCTTATGAATATTTTACCTGTTGAGGTTGTATCGCCTGTCTGGAGGAACCAAGTTGATTTGGCCTTTAAGGTTGGCACAAACCTTCTGTGGGCAATTGGCATTCTACTGATAACTCGCTTATCGATTAATATTGTAGGACGCTTGGCTGGCCGAGCGCTTAATCGCACAGAAGCAACCCTACGCAAGTTTCTGGTTCAAGCAGCGGAATTTTTAACGCTTGTAGTTGGGCTTGTGGCGGTTCTCAATAAGCTAGGAATTGAAACAGCTAGCGTGGTTGCTGTAGTCGGTGCTGCGGGTTTAGCTATCGGTTTGGCTTTGCAGGGTACGCTGTCCCACTTTGCGGCTGGGGTGATGCTTATTAGCCTGCGCCCGTTTGAGGTGGGAGATTATATCGAAGGTGCTGGTGTCGCTGGTGTGGTTGATGGTATCGGCATTTTCTCGACTACCTTAGTAACGCGAGACAACGTGATGATTACAGTCCCCAACGGTCAATTATTTAGCGGGACGCTGAAAAATAACAGCGCTTTAGGCACGAGACGGGTGGATTTGGAAATTGATATAGGCGATCGCCCTATTGAAGCTACTATTACTCTTTTCCTCTCTTTGGTTCAGTCTCATCCTCTGATTTTGGATGAACCCCGCCCGACGTGTCACGTCCTCTCTATTCCTCCCGCCGGGACAATTTTATATCTACGTCCTTGGTGTAGAGCTGAAACCTACGATCACGTGCGTGCAGAAGTGCAACAACTTGTTAGAGAAGCCTTGAAGGAACATACAGCCGACAAAATGCAGGAGCCAGAATAATAATAGAAAAATGGCAAAAAGTAAAATAAAAAACCCCTGTCTCTAAAAGCCAGGGATTGAATAACAATTTTTTGTCTAATTTATTTAAATCAATATGGTTCATATGAGGTTGAGTTGTGAATTTTGAGTTAACTCAAAATTCACAACTCAAAACTCTACTTACGCGCTGACTTGATCGAGGGATTCGGCTGGTTCTTCCAGCAGTTGGGTGTAGAGGTTACTTAATTGAGATGCTACGCCATCCCAGCTAAACATCTTCTCTACCCGCATTCTGGCATTGCGTCCCAATTCGCTCCGCCATTCGGGGTTAGCGAGAATGCGGTCAATTGCAGTTGCAAATGCTACATCATCCTTGGGAGGACACAGCAACCCGGTTTTTTCGGGCAACACTGTAAACTGAAGTCCGCCCACATCGCTGCCCACAACTGGGGTACCGCAAGCCATCGCTTCAATCGTCACCAAGCCAAAGGGTTCATAGTGGCTGGGAACTACAGAGACATCAGCTGCTGCGTAGTAAACTGGCAGATCGTTTTCGCCCAAACGTCCGGGGAAGACGGTGATATCTGTGAGTCCCAGTTCGTTAACAATGCTTTCGATGCGATCGCGTTCTATGCCGTCACTTTGTCCGGGACGACTTCCACCACCAATAATTAGCTTTAATTTACTATTCCCGCGCAACTTAGACTTAGCAACTGCGCGAACCAGGGTTTCTATGCCCTTCCGCTTGTCAAAACGTCCGACATATAACACTACTTTGGTGTCATCATCGATACCCAATTGCTGCCGCGCTTCTTCCTTTGTTATGGCGCCATAATGCCGAACATCAGTACCGCAGGGGATGATATCGATGTTGCCTTTCTTGGAAACCATCGACCGCATGTGTTCTTTTTCCTGCGGGCTGGTTGCTACAATTCTCTCTGCTGTTTCCAATACAGCTTTCTCGACATCTAATCGCATAGTAGCAATCATAGGGATGGTCGAAATCGCCCTATATTTGACGGCTCCCAAAGAGTGATAGGTATGAACTTGCTTGCTGCCTTGGATTTTCTTTAGCTGCATTCCTACCCAGCTAGAGATCCAGTAGTTAGTGTGAACTATGGGATAAACTACGCCGTTTTCTTCCTGAAATTTCAAGAATTCTTGTACAAAATCAGGGGCATATCCAAAAATATTATCTCGCGGTACAAACTGTTCTGGGCCTGCTGTTAAGCGAATTGTTCGGCAATTCGGGCTGTGTTGAACTATCCTGGGTTGTTCAGCATTGGCCTTGCGGGTAAACATATCTACTTGCCACCCTTGTTTAGCAAGTGCCTCACCCACATACCTTACATAAACGTTTTGTCCGCCGGCTTCTTCCTTACCGATTTCAATTGCTGGATCTCCGTGGACAGAGATTAGGGCAATGTGCTTTTTGTTTGTGGAAATCATATGTTTTTTTTATGTTGGGTTTTAACGAATTTGATGATGAGCGGAGGTTAAAACTTTCCTCTGCTGTCCTATCAGCCCAAGGCATTTTAAAGGTTTGTAACTAAAGAATAAACTTCTAATTTGATGATGAACATCAACTACGGACGGAATCTACGAAACTGTTTATTTAATACTTCTGGAGTAATACAGGTGCAAAGCAGTATTTTTACAACTCTCTTTGGAAATAGATAAAATAAGAAAATATTAGTCAAAGGGTATAAATCTTACAATTGGTGTGGCGATCGCGCTCTCAATGCTTGCTTACTCAGTTTGTTTTCTCGCCTAATATGTCGTTTGGGGGAGATCTTGACTAACTGTAGTAACGGCGTTCTCAAGTTCCGGAAAATCCCTTTAACAACAAGGTGTTGCGGGCTATTCTGATGGTGGATAAACTACAAATTTAATATCTATTTTATATTTATACTGTGTTTTACTCCTCCACAGGTTGTGAGGCGTGCTTATCCCTATGATGTATTAAAATAACTGTCCTAATCAAGCGCTTGCTCCAGGGCATCCCTCCATGCGACGAGCAGCCCTGTAAAAAAAAAGGTTTTTGGGGCTAGCTTTTATCAATACATATCTGCTACTATAAGAAACTGTCACCCTGGAGAGGTGGCTGAGTGGTCGAAAGCGGCAGATTGCTAATCTGTTGTACGGCAGGTAACTCCGTACCGAGGGTTCGAATCCCTCCCTCTCCGTTCTAATTTATAGCGATCGCACTGGCACCAAAACCGCGTAGGTTGAGCGGTGGTTTTGTGGTGGTAGCAATGAGCGATCGCACCGATAGTTTGTCTTAAGCTGCCACGCGATGCAGTTTAGGATGCTGTTGGGTAAGGCAAGTATCCCGAACCTCCTGCGGACATCTCTTCGCACGCGCACGCAATAGCCAAAAGTGAAATGAATGCAGGAAAAAATAGCCAAACCCCTTTTGCCAAAACGGTTTAGCTATTGTAGTTCTATTTACTTGAATTGTTAAAACGCCCAAAGAGTTTTGCTCGTGCAATCCGCGCTCGCATCTAGCGGAAGGCGTAGCTGGTATCTAGAATACGTTAAATAGATTTAATATTTGTTGAGTAAGATTAGCGGGCTGTTGAGGATTGTAAAAGCAAATGAATACACCTGATGCACGTAGAAAAGTCAAATCAAAACAAGCGATCGCCCTAGCAATTACCACATTAGCTACAGGCTTTCTAAGCGCTGGCTGTAACTCCCCCAGCAATACGACCGGGCAGAACAACCCTACACCCACCGCCACTAGCACAGCAACGACTACCCCCGCCCCCTCTACTCCTGCTGCGACAACGGCTTCAGCCCCAGCTGCGGGCGGCACGGGACTCAAAATCGGCTCCTTGCTGCCTGTCACTGGCGACCTGTCCTCCATTGGACAAGCCCTGCCCGAACCCATTCGTTTAGCAGTAGATACCGTAAACAAATGCGGCGGCGTCAACGGTCAACCTGTAGCTTATGTCCCAGAAGATGACCAAACTGCGCCAGAAGCAGGCACGATAGCAATGACCAAACTCACCGAATCAGACAAAGTTGCTGGTGTCATTGGTTCCTTTCCTAGCAGCGTCTCCAGTGCAGCCGCGCCGATTGCCGCACGCAGCAAGGTGATGATGATCTCTCCTGGCAGCACCAGCCCCGTATTTACTGAAAACGCCAAAAAAGGTCAATATCAAGGCTTTTGGGCGCGTACTGCTCCCCCAGATACCTATCAAGCTCAGGCTCTAGCCAAACTCGCCAGCGATAAAGGCTTTAAGCGCGTTTCTACCATCGTTATAAATAACGATTACGGTGTCGGCTTCGAGAAAGAATTTGTGCAAGCCTTCAAAAAACTCGGAGGAACAGTCGTCAACGAAACCAAGCCCACCCGCTACGACGCCAAAGCCGCTACCTTTGAAAGCGAAGCCGCTGCCGCATTTAATGGCAAGCCAGAAGCAATAGCAGCCATTCTCTACGCCGAAACCGGAAGTTTATTCCTTAAAGCTGCATATCAGCAAGGTCTGAGCCAGGGAGCGCAGATTATGCTGACAGACGGCGTATATTCATCGACTTTTCCAGAGCAAGTGGGCAAAGATGAATCTGGTAAATACATCCTCGCTGGAGCGGTTGGTACAGTTCCAGGAGCTAATGGCCCTGCATTAGGTGATTTCACAAAGTTTTGGAACGAGAAAACCAACGGTAAGCAGATAGGCCCCTATGTCCCTCAAACCTGGGATGCGGCGGTGTTGATGATGCTGTCAGCGCAAGCTGCTAAATCCAACACTGGTGAAGGAATCAAAAGCAAGCTTCGTGAAGTTGCCAATGCCCCCGGCACTGAAGTCACGGATGCTTGTAAAGCGCTGGAGCTATTAAAGAAGGGCGAGGATATTAACTATCAGGGAGCCAGCAGCAACGTAGACATCGATGAAAACGGCGATGTAGTCGGCAGCTACGATGTGTGGGCAGTCCAACCGGATGGCAAAGTAGCCGTTACAGGTAAAGTCAGTCCGAAGTAAAAAGCATTCCCAGGCTCCCGCCTGGGAACGAGGGCAACTAAAAAAGCCAAAGAAAGAATTTTTTCTTTCTTTGGCCTTTTTAGTTCAAGATACGGGGAAGTAAAGCCTTGCCCGGATTTGAAGTGCTTTTTACTTTTCCCTGCTTTAGAAACCTGAGAAGGTGTAACCCACACCTAGTAACAGACCCACCTCAGTTTCATCTTTAAACGATACGTTCAAACCAGCGGTTGCTGTGAATTGTGGTGAGAAGGGGAAATCAACTCCACCAGAAACCAGGAAACCAAACTTGCCTTTATCGGTGGAATAGGTGGCTCCACCGCCAATGTAAGGGGCGAAAGTAACAGGTTCAAAGGGATCTGTCTGCCGGAGTGAAAAGTCATAGGTCACTGGCAGCAGAATCACGGTATCGCTACCGAGGATAGCAGAGGGGCGCACTGACAAAGTATTTGTTAGTCCAATTTTGCTGAGGATAGCGAAGTTGCCTCGTCCCAAGGCAGTGTCTCCACCAAAACCAATGTTGGCACCAACGCCAACGTAGCTGCGACCAGAACGAGTGGGTCGGCCCGGAGCGATCTCAGTTTGAGCAACCTTGGAAGGCTCGGTAGCAAGACCGTCAGCAGATGTCATCGTTGTGCCGGGAACGGGTTGAGCTGGAGCCGTCTCGCTTGCTACGGGCGTTTCTGCTGTGGGTGTGGCTTGAGTTTCCTGCTGTTGGGTTGCCTGTGGATACTCCACAGCCTGGACGATCTGGCCTTGGTTGTCTTCTGTGCGTGCTGGGACAGTTGGTTGTGAAATGGGTGCTATGGTAGCAGCTCTGGCAACTGGCTTGGAAGATGTATCAGATTCGCTGGCAGCGGGGGCAGATTCTGAAGACTGAGAAGACAAGGCAGGCACCGCCTCTGTCATCTGCGCTTGTGCTGACAACGCGCTGCTAACAAAGGTTATGGCTGTCAGACTCAGTAGAAAACTAACGTGCTTCGATAGGGTATTCATATTCACTCCTCAACAATGGTGTCACAAAGTCACAAAAGCCAACTTTATAGGCTATTTTCGTTTAAATTCGCCCTCAGTAACTAATCCTCCTGCCGTTACTTTAAAAAATTTGCCGAATTTCCGCTACCCACCGAGGCAGAAACTTTACTAGAGAGAGTTGGAAATTGCTAGAGAAAGGGAGTTTTGTTAGCTGCGCCCAGTAGCACGTTTAATTAATATCTCCTACGCAAAACTCTATGGCTGATGCGCCGTTTGCCTCTGTAAGCTAGCTAAGATTATCCATTGCGATCGCTACTTGTTTGGAGACAAAGGGCAAAATTGATTTGTTTTGGCTATGTTCTTTGCCTTCGGTAAAGACTACTAACAGGTAAGGTTGGCGGTTGGGTAGTTCTATGTAAGCCGCATCGTGACGGACTTTGCTAGTCCAACCAGCTTTAGACCACACTTGGGCATCTTCAGGGAGACCGCCACCGAGAAAACCGATTACTTGATTTTCTTCGCCAGGAGGTAACTCTACTGGGGTGAGGCTGCGTTTCATCAGAGCCATCATAGCTTGCGATCGCGTACTCGAAACCGCGATGCCACCTACAATACTGTGTAGCAACCGAGCTACTGCATTCGTCGTCACCATGTTCCGGTTTTCCATCATCTCCCCCAAAAAAGCCCGTTCTCGACCGTAAGGGCCATCACACCAAGTTTTTTGGTTGACATTAATTGCCTCTAACTCCGGCCAGCCAAGGGATTTGAAGTAGCGATTGACAAAATTGCGCTGAGATTTCCATGTTTCAAATGGCCCTTCGGGTAACTCTGGACCGCTAGTAGTACCAGTTAAAACATCCACAATTAAGTTGGTGGCGTCGTTACTAGAATCAACGATCGCATCGCGGATGGCTCTTTCTAATTCAGAAGAACTCTGGAGCATTCCTTTTTCCAGCCACTCTTGCACTGCGACTAAATAGAACAGTTTCACGATGCTAGCTGGGTAGATGCGATCGCCCCCGCGATGGCTAAATCCTCTTACTGAGTATTTCCAGAATTCTTCTGGAGAAAGTGCCCCACCAGTATTCACAGCGACTGGCTGGTCATAGACTATCCATGTAAGGGCAATTCGGTCGGGTGCTAATCCCGGAAATTCTGTCCTAGTTTTTTCCAGGATGCTTTTGCCAAGGCGATCTAGTTGTTCGTCTGTACGAAAAAATGTCATTGTTCAGTTGTTAGTTGTTAGTTGTTAGTTGTTATTTTGAGGAGTCGGATTAGACCAAAGATGGTGTCTTTCGAGCAAGTAAAAGCAATCATACCCTCTGACCTAGCTCACCCCAATGAGTATCAATGTGCAGTTAATCTGAATGTTTATGATTCCCCCAACTGCGATCGTTTGGCAACACAGGCTGCTGTCGGACGCCACTTGAGAATCTTATCGATAAATGAAGATAAAGCTGTAGAAGTTTGCCTATGCGAGGATGATTATTCAGGGTGGGTAGCGATCGCAGACTTGGAAGGTATTGAAGAGGCGACAAGCCACTATCGAGCGATCGCGCTACAACCCGAAGAAATTAGAGAAAGATTACCGCAGGCGATCGCCTTTACCCACGAAGCCGCAAAACACCCTAATTATTACCTGTGGGGAGGCACGGTGGGGCCAAACTATGACTGTTCTGGGCTGATGCAGGCAGCTTTTGCAAGCGTGGGGATTTGGTTGCCAAGAGATTCTTATCAGCAAGAAGATTTTACAGCCGCGATCGCTATGGAAGAACTACAGCCTGGGGATCTCATCTTCTTTGGGACAGTTGAGAAAACAACCCACGTAGGACTCTATTTGGGAGAAGGATGTTATATACATAGTTCTGGAAAAGAACAAGGGCGTAATGGAATTGGAATTAACCAGCTTTCGGAACAGGCAGATACTATCAGTAGATCTTATTATCAGCAACTGCGTAGGGCTGGGCGAGTAGTGGCGAGTTATCAGCCATCAAGATTTTAGATCGTAGATTTAGTCTGAACATCCGCTTCCACCCAGCGCATTTTGTATTCTCCTTGCAAAGCATTTCGCGCCGAAGGGGAGCAACACAGAAACCATTTAGTTCTGTTAATCCAAAATCATCCCTGCGGAGAAACTCCGACCTCCGCAAAATCTAAAATCCAAAATTACTTTGTGGTGTGAGGTAGAAATGTTAATTCCTGAAAGATTGGTTCGTCAGAATGGCGCTGCTTCGTCAGTTCCATCTGTCTCGGTAGTAGCGCCGATATATAACGAAGTGGAGAGTTTGCCGCATTTGATAGAGGCGATCGCTTCTACTTTAACTTCGGCTGGATTGACCTATGAAATAATCTGTGTCGATGATGGCTCAACTGATGGTTCGGTGGAATTGCTCAAGCAGTTAGCACAAAACCGCAGCGATTTAAAAGCAGTGCTGCTGCGTCGCAACTACGGTCAAACACCAGCAATGGCAGCTGGGTTTAATTATGCACGAGGCGGGGCGATTGTCACCTTGGATGCCGACTTGCAAAATGACCCAGTTGATATCCCGCGACTGCTAGCAAAATTAGATGAAGGTTACGACTTGGTGAGTGGTTGGCGTAAAAATCGGCAAGATGCCGCAGTTACTCGCCTGCTTCCTTCCAAAATCGCTAACTGGCTGATTGCGCGGGTGACGGGCGTGGATTTGCATGACTACGGTTGTTCCCTCAAAGCCTATCGAACGGAACTTGTTGCAGACATGAATCTGTATGGCGAGTTACATCGGTTTTTGCCTGCATTAGCATACATCGAAGGCGCGAAAATTGCCGAAATGCCCGTGCTTCATCATGCCCGCCAGTATGGTCGCAGTAAGTACGGCTTGGGGCGGACTTTCCGGGTAGTTATGGATTTGCTAACTATCTGGTTTATGAAGAAATTTCTGACACGTCCCATGCACGTATTTGGTTGGTTTGGCCTAATTTCCATAGTGTCGGGGACGTTGTTGGGCGGCTATCTGACTTTTCTAAAACTGGGGTTAGGACAGAGTATCGGTCATCGACC
Source organism: Microcoleus sp. FACHB-831 (assembly GCF_014695585.1). Lineage (NCBI taxonomy): Bacteria > Bacillati > Cyanobacteriota > Cyanophyceae > Oscillatoriales > Microcoleaceae > Microcoleus > Microcoleus sp. FACHB-831. The sequence continues at coordinate 153,856 of NZ_JACJON010000060.1, forward strand.
TCTATTAATTTTGGCGGTTGTGCTGTTGTTGGCAGGCGTGCAGTTGTTTAGTTTTGGGCTGCTGGCGGAGCTATTGATGCGAACTTATCACGAATCTCAGGGCAGACCAATCTACAGGGTAAGGGAAGTTGTGGAGCCAAAACAGTAGGTCGAGGCGCGGTGTGTTTGCCTAGAGCAGTTATGGAAAATTTTCCATAACTGCTCTGGTAGCAGTATTTTCCATCCTTGCTCACCAACTTGGCATACCAGAAGCCGCGATCGCCGAATTATTCAATAGCTGTCTTGCGTGATATTCCTACATTGCGATCGCCGCTACCCGTAAAACGCAGTAACCACGCTACCTACTTTTGCCTAGAGCAGTTATGGAGGGAGGCGTTGCTGATTTGGGGGATGATTTTTAATTTTGCCTGAGTTGAAAACCTGAATTTTTGGGACGGGCAAGATGCTCATCCTATAAGATTCATCCCTAGATTCAGCAACGCCTCTTTATCTAACTAAGACTACACCAAAATCGCTGAAATGCTTGCTCTGCATAGAGTTAGCACTTCAGCGATTTTTTCGGGGCTACAAAACTTAATCTTTGACTAAGTAGGACTTAACAAACGTGACAATTAAATCACTGAAACGGACATTCTACATAGGTTTTTGGTGTGATTAATCGCACTCAACCACAATCAATTTTTGGAGAAGGGTGTCACCTTTCGGCGTAGGGACTGACTGCGATTTTCTGTGATTTTTTGGGGTTTGGTCACGATGTCATTTTTCGGTATAATCCGTGACTAACTTTGTACTTAGAATTCATGGCTTTGCTTGCGTAATAAGCCTGGGGCTTAACCAACTCTCTAGTTTACTGGAGAGTTACTAATTTCTTATGGTTTTTGTTTTTTTAACCGCTTTAACTGATGCATTTGCAACACGATCAAAATTGAATAGTTCTAGTTGCACCTCCTCCGCCTTACTGAAAGGTGTTTCTTGACTCTTTTGCAAGTCTTTTAAACAAGCTGGCACGATTTCTATCATATCTGTCAGAGCTTCTATAAGTTTGCTTACCGACTCCGGAGGAACCTGTCTAACAACCTTTTTTGCACCACTGCTAGCTCTTGCTGTAGGTTTTGCTTCTTGTCTTCTAGTTTCTTGCTTGCAGTTAACTTGTATGAAATTTACCAGAATGATTTTGCAATTCATATTTCTATTGACGCTCATGGTTGGCTCCTGTTCAATAATTTAGCGATTTTCCAGCTTTCGTAAAACTCAATGGTTTACCTGTATTTAGATACATCATTAACACCTTCTAGCTAGCAAGAGTTCTAGTAGCAGGAGTGTTAAATAGTGTCTAAACACTTAAATTGGGCTATGTAGCATCTATCGGTAATACTAGCATAGTTCTTGTGAGTTGAGCATTTTTTTTTAAATCTTTTAGAAATTTATCCTAAAATAGGAGGTTGTCAGGTAAAAACAGTTGACAACCTCCTATTTTACTTGACAACCTCCTATTTATACTAATAAATAATTTTTAGATCCATGTTGGACAAAGCTTGTAAGCTTAAAAATTTTATTTTTATTGCTTTTTTAAGCTCAGTAAGTAATAGCTTAAATTAATAAGCTGAGAGCTTTAAAAACTGACATTTTGCTCCAACTTTTGCCTTATTCACCGCATAGCTAAAAAGCCTGAAAACAATTAACAATAAGCTTTTGATTAACATATATCAGTAATTCTCCAGCACACTAAATAATTGTTGTATTAAACAGTGTTATTGTGTAGTTCTTGCAGTATCTGAAGACTTTACGGTTTCTGTCAGCGTCTAAAATCAGCGCGGAGGTTAAAATCAGCGCGGAGGTTGAAGTACCTCCTCAGTTGATTGAAGCGATTGGGTAGGGAGTTGCCCTGGATTGTGTTGGAACAGTTGACCAGGACGCGCAAGCATCAGTCACAATTCATTAAGTCCTGGTTTGATAGAACTACAGGATTCGGTATCACTCACGGCGCGATCGCGGTTTGTATCTTTTAGGGAATGGTCGCACCGTAATTGAACGCTGCGAAGTTTTAGCGCTGACCTCGTGTAGAGCTTTATACAAACCTATAGGTTTAGACGGTGTTGGATGTGCAGCTAAACCTTGCGTGCTGCAAATTGCGGCGTTGCTGATTTACGGTATGAAAGGCTAAATATGCCAGTCATAAAAACCAACGTCCACAAAGCTTTTTGATTTTCAACCGATCTGTTTCATACCCCGATTCAGCAACGCCCAGTTATGGAAAATTTTCCATAACTGCTCTGCTAAGTTGTTCGGGTTTAATTTGCCTGACACGCTTTTAACCTTTAACTTGTTCAACAGCCCACCCTATTGGGTGAGGGAAGTTCTTGGCCCAAAGGGTAAAAATAGTAACCAAAGGAAAGCGTAATAGTTAAGAAGGAATTAAGCTTTGAAAGTTTTTGGGACGCTGGAAGCACCGCAGCGCCGCAACCTGCTGGTTTTATTTACCTCTGGGCTATTATTTTGGTCCAGCATAGCGTCGTTACTGCCGACGCTACCGCTGTATGTGGAGGATGTAGGCGGGACGACGCAACAGATTGGCATTGTGATAGGTGCGTTTGCCATAGGGCTGATTGCGTGTCGTTCGTGGCTGGGGCGCTTGGCGGATCGTCGAGGCGGTCGGAAATTGGTGTTGCTGATTGGCATGGCGGTGTGCGCGATCGCTCCTCTGGGCTATCTGTTTGCCAAGTCAATTCCTCTGTTGATAGTGCTGCGGGCAATTCATGGCATTAGCCTTGCGGCGTTTACTACTGGTTACAGCGCCCTCGTGGTGGATTTATCGCCAAAGATGCAGCGCGGCGAGTTGATTGGCTATATGAGCTTAGTAACGCCCATTGGAATGGCGATAGGGCCAGCCATTGGTGGTTTTGTACAGGCTGGCGCTGGCTACGTGCCGTTGTTTCTGCTTACATCTGGTTTGGGATTGGTCGGTTTAGTTGGTATCAGTCAAGTCAGGGAATCGCGTATCGCTGGGGAGAAAGAAGATAATTCGACAGTATCTGCACCAGAGTCAGCACAACAGAAGCAGTTCTGGCGGTTGTTGGCAAGCGATCGCCTGCGAGTTCCGGCGATTGTGTTGCTGCTGATTGGGTTGGCATTTGGTGCGTTGAGTACGTTTGTGCCTTTGTATATAAAGGATGCCAAAGTTGACTTAAATCCTGGGTTGTTTTATACAGCAGCAGCGATCGCCAGTTTTAGCGTAAGGTTGTTTGCTGGTAGGGCTTCCGACCGCTACGGACGGGGAGTGTTTATCACCGCCAGCATATTATCGTATGCCCTAGCAATGCTGATGCTTTCTCTTGCAACAAGTGCGATCGCATTTTTGCTGGGGGGTTTTTTAGAAGGTGCAGGCGCGGGAACGTTGATGCCTATGATGATTGCATTGATTTCCGACCGTTCCTCACCCGAAGAACGAGGGAAAATCTTTGCATTGTGCATTACTGGTTTTGATGTAGGGATAGCGATCGCCGGGCCAGTTTTCGGTTCTTTTGCCGATGTATTGGGATACCGAAGTATATTTGCGATCGCCACTGGGTTATCGTTCTTAGCACTAATTGTTTTTATCACCCAATCGAGCAAAAATTTACCCCATTCCTTCAGGTTTGCTCTTGGCAGGGAAAAAGATATTTACGCCTTCAATAAGTGAGTGATTAGGCTGGGCGATCGCTCCCCACTAAGGTGGGTAATGCCCACCTTAATTGTAAAAAAAGCAAAAGGCAAAAGATTGTCTCTTTTGCCTTTTGCTTTTACCTTATTAACGGGCTTGGAGGGACTCGAACCCCCGACCTTGTGGTCCGTAGCCACACGCTCTAATCCACTAAGCTACAAGCCCTTGCTCACCGAAATTAATAGTAGCACATACAAATAGAATGATGCAAATGATGCAAAATTTTTCTCAAAATCCACAACTAACTCATCTAGACTCCCAAGGCGAAGCCCGAATGGTGGACGTTTCCGCCAAAGAGCCAACTCGTCGCCACGCAGTCGCCGCAGCCCAAGTGCGGATGTCAGCCGCCACCCTGGAGGCGATTCAAACGGGGAACGCCCCTAAAGGCGATGTACTGGCAACCGCAAGAATTGCAGGAATTATGGCCGCAAAGCAGACATCGCAGCTAATTCCCCTGTGTCACCCCTTACCCATCAGTAAAGTAGAAGTATCGCTGACACCTGACTCCCACTTGCCCGGATATCAGATTCGCGCCGAAGTCATCACCAAGGCAGAAACGGGGGTGGAAATGGAAGCGCTGACAGCCGTCTCAGTCGCCGCACTCACGCTGTACGACATGGCAAAAGCCCTAGAAAAGGGAATGGTTATCGAATCAATTCGCCTAGTGAGCAAGACTGGCGGGAAATCGGGAGATTACCTCCGAGAGGAAGATAAAAGCAGCAGCGCCTATACAGGAGAATCCTAAAATGGAGATAGAACCTGCTCGGTTCTATCGACCTTTCAGAGAAGTTTTTGTATGCCTCCTCGTTGGCCCCGTAAACCAGACCGCAACGATCCAGCTTATCGCCGCTTGGATGACCGAATGAATTTCGCCGTCCACGTTGGGATTTTTGCAGCTTGTAATTCTGGCTTGTGGTTTTTCCACAATTTGGAGAAGGCTACATGGCCTTGGGCGATTTGGGTAACAGGCAGTTGGGCGCTGTTATTAGCCGCTCATGCAGTTTATATCTTTGCGATCGCAGATTACTCTAACCCTGTTACCGAATCTTTAGCCGCAGCTCCTATGGGTTTCCAGCCCAAGCCCAAAACTAAGTCAAAAAAACCTACCAAAAAATAGACCCCATAAGCTTGCTTTTGGTTGTAACTGCGTTATGCCAAAAGCAAGCAAAACACATTTCAGTATCCGGAGAATAAATCCTATGGCTACCAAAAACACTAGCGAATCAATCGAAGCACTAGCCGCTGAAATAGGCGAAAACGTTTACATCGACGTTGCCAAGTGGCATCTCTATTTACGGGATGCCCATTTGCACACTGTTTTGGCAGAACAGCTATATCCCCTGCTAACTAATAATTCTTTAGAAGAAGACCGCGTGCAGCAAATTCTTCAAAATATCCCCGTTAAATTGGGCGGTGGTAAGCGCGAAGTTACCTTAGCAGACTTGGTACCTATGCAGTGCCAAGTTAGCCTGATGGATCTTCTAGAGGAATATCAGCGCAAGTTGTAGACAAATTAGAGCAGCATACTTTACGAAGAGGAGGATGCGATCGCTCTAAACTGGTACTGCTTCCCCATAGGTAGCAAACACCGTAAAAGATACGAATATCCACTTTTAAACAGGGTGTTGAAGCATCTGGGGTATCGGTTTGACGCCTGGATGGTTCCCATTTGAATTTGTGGGGAATGGCATATGCGATCGCACTATATATTTATATATTCCTGGCGATCGCCTATGCCAACAAACATCCTATTTTTTAAGAAAGCGTTGTCGCAGGCGGGAAATAAACATATCCACTTCTGGCAAATTTAACCGCGTCGCCAATAGCGTAAATACTCCCAAACCAGCTATCCCCGCTAAACTCAACTGCAACAACTGCAACAGCAAATTGCCGCTGCCAAAAGTTTGTTCGCAACCCCAACTGACACCCCAACTGGCTAATCCACCCACAAAGCTGCTACCAGTTAAAGCCAGAAAAGGCAATCCCCATTCATGCAAAGGCAAACCGTTGAGCTTGCGATTTAAAAACCACAACAGCACCACCATTGATGTTAAATTTACACCCACAGTTGCTAACACCAAACCTGGGGCACCAAAACGCTTAACAAGAAAGTAATCCAGGACAGCATTGAGTAAAATATTAACAATACTGATGCGAAATGGTGTCTCTCCATCGCCCAACGCATAAAATACCCGAACTAGGACATCCCGCCCTAAGTAGACAAACATCCCAATCGAGTAAGCGATTAAGACTGAGCCAACTAATTGGGAAGCATCAGACTTAAAAGCTCCGCGCTGATAAATTACTTGTACGATCGGGAATGCCAGCGTCACCATCAACGCGCTTAAAGGCAACATAGTTACCGCAGTCAATAGCAAACCCTGACGAATTCTTATCTTTAATTCAGGCCAATTTTCTGGTGCAGCTAGTCGAGAAAAGACGGGCAGGAGGGGAACCAAAATCATGTTTGAAATTATTCCCAGGGGCGTTTGAACTAACAACCCCGCATAACTCATAGCGGCGGCTGCTTGAGGAATATTAGAGGCAAAAAATAGGTCTGTGTAGAGGTTGACTTGCAACATTCCCGATGAAAGTGTTGCTGGACCCATTACCCTAAGTACCTCATTGACGCCAGGCTGTTTCCAGTTAAACCGCAGGCGTAATGTACCCAATCCTGCACGCCATTGGGCGCTTAGTTGCACTAACCACTGCAAGAATGCGCCGCTGAGGGTTCCCCAAGCTAAAACCTGTGCGCCCAACTGGACGTATTGGGGAGCGTTGATTTGGTCGCCCAGATAGATAGCTAAAATGCCCAAGCCTCCAATGAGCGTGATGCTGGAGAGTAAAGGGCTAACCGATGGTAGCCAGTACATATCGGCAGCATTGAGGGTTCCGAAGCCTATGCCGATGAGTCCGGCAAGTACCGCCATTGGTGCCATGATTTGAAGTTGGAGAATAGCGATCGCTCTCACTTCTTGACTCAACCCTGGCCCGATGGCGTCGATAAAAAATCCTGCAAATAAAATTACCACGATGGTAACTAGCAGCAGGATTCCGCCGACGAGAGTTGTGATAGTTTCAACTATGGGAGCGGCTTCTGATTTCTCTCGTTTGGCGAGTACGCTGACGATGGCGCTATGGAAAGGGCCATTGATACCGCCCAGCAAGATCAACAAAAAGCCGGGGATGACATAGGCGTAGCTATAGGCGTCAACAGCAGCACCGACGCCAAAAGCAGCAGCGATCGCTTGTTGGCGCACCAACCCAAAAACTTTACTAATCAACGTGGCGACAGCCACAATCCCAGCAATTCCAGCCAGGGAACGAGCGGTTTTCTGGTTTTCAGACACGAACGGTTAACAATGGCTCCAGTAAACTGTTTAGACTTCTGGCAAAAAATCTGTCACCCCTCCCCAACCCTCCGCGCTCAAAGATTCTTTTTTATCTTCCCCCTGCGAACGTGGGTAGGGGGAGCGAGCTAAATCTTCCCCCGCCAGGGGAGAAGTAAAAAGGTAACGGGGACTTTTGCAATAGGTCTATTACATTTAATCTCGAATCTTGCAATTATGATTCAGGATACTGGACAAAACAAAATGAATTGGCTCTATCGTTACCCAACCCTCTACCCTGGAATTTTGCTCAAACGCTACAAGCGTTTTTTTGCCGATATTGAACTAACAACAGGGGAGGTAATTACAGCTCATTGCCCTAATACTGGCCCAATGACGGGGGTTTCCACACCTGGTAGTGCGGTGCAAGTGTCGTACAGCGATAATCCTAAGCGCAAATTAGCCTATACATGGGAATTGATCGAGGTTTACGATAATGCACCAACTTGGGTGGGTATCAATACAGCTTTGCCAAATCGAGTGGTAAAGCTAGCGCTAGAAAAATTTTTATTTCCATTAGGCAACTACAGCCAAATTCGCACGGAAGTTGCCTATGGTGGCGATAAAAGAAGCCGCGTGGATTTTTTGCTGACGGGGGATGATTCTTTCCGCCCAATTTATCTGGAAGTCAAAAACACAACATTGGCAGAGGGGAATTTAGCTTTATTTCCCGATAGTGAAACAACCAGGGGACAGAAGCACCTGCGGGAACTGATGGCAATAATTCCCGCAGCAAGATCGGTGATGTTTTACTTTATAAATCGGTGCGATTGCGATAATTTTGCCCCTGGCGATCGCGCAGATCCAGTTTACGGGCAGTTGTTGCGAGATGGTGTTGCCAAAGGTTTAGAGGTATTGCCTTGCCGCTTTGAAATATCGCCGGAGGGTATTCGCTACTTGGGATTAGCAGAATTTCTACCAGTGCGATCGCCAGCTTTATTAGCTCCGACACCAACGCCCCTATGCTAGGCTGAATTCCAGACATGAGCGGTGTACTATAAAACAACTGCTCGAACACTAAAGGAATTGTAGGATGACCGAGCGAAAAACGGGGCTGATTGTTTGTCTGCTGCTGCTGAGTACAGTTGTAGGATGCGGTACAACGACAACGCCCCAGTCTACGACAACACCCGCTGCGACGACATCACCATCGGCAGCGGTAACGCCCGATGCAACGACAACACCGTTAGCGTCGGCAACACCGTTAGCGTCGGCAACACCGTTAGCATCGGCAACACCGTTAGCGTCGGCAACACCGTTAGCGTCGGCAACACCGTTAGCGTCGGCAACACCGTTAGCGTCGGCAGCCGTTGGAAGTTTGAAGAAAATCCAAGGCAACGGTGTCGAACTGTCCCTTCCAGGCAACTTCGAGGGAGGGAACCCAAGTACAGATATGGATGCGATCGCTAATAAGTTAAAAGCTATCAATCCAGACTTGGAAAAAGGTCTAGAGCCGATCAAGCAAAATCCTTCAGGTATTGCGCTGTTGGCGTTTGATCCCCAGAGTGTTAGATCGGGGTTCTTAACTAATGTCAACATCAGAAAGCCACCCGTTCCACCAGGAACCTCAATTGAAAAATTAATGGAAGCCGCCAGCAAGGAACTCTCCACTCAATTTGATGTTGGGGACAAACAGGTGGTGTCGCTGGATAAATATCAGGCTGGGCGAATTGTTGCACAACCGAAGGCGGCGGCTGGGAAAGTCAAACAGCTTTTCTATGCCATCAAAGAAGGGGATAACTTTTGGCTAGTCACTTATTCTACTACCGCGTCGGAATTTGAGCAGCGTTTGCCAGCCTTTGAGCAAAGCATTCGCACCTTCGCGGTTAAATCTTAGAAATGGCGGAAATTTAAGAGGTTGGGGGTGAAACCTCGTGCAACTAAAGCACGTAATTATTGCACACAAAGCGGGCGATTCTCTCTCGCGTAGCTGGGCAGAAAAATGCGCTCGGCAATTAGAAAAACGCGATTGCCAAGTATTATTGGGGCCTTCTGGGGCGAAGGATAACCCCTATCCCGTCTTTTTAGCTTCCTCAATACATCAGATCGATCTGGCGATCGTGCTGGGTGGGGATGGTACGGCCCTGGCAGCGGCTCGCAATCTGTCTGCGAATAACATCCCGATTTTGGCCGTAAATGTGGGGGGGCATCTGGGGTTTTTAACCGAAGCCTTTGAGGAATTTAAAGACACAGAGCGGGTTTGGGACAGGCTAAGCGAGGATCGCTATGCGATCGAGCGGCGGATGATGTTGCAGGCGGCATTGTTTGAGGGGAATCGCACAAATATGGAACCTGTGAGCGATCGCTACCTCGCACTCAATGAAATGTGCGTTAAGCCTGCCTCAGCTGACCGCATGATCACCTCCATCTTGGAGATGGAAATCGATGGCGAGGTGGTCGATCAATATCAGGGTGATGGACTACTTGTAGCGACGCCTACTGGCACCACCTGTTATACAATTTCTGCCAACGGCCCCATCGTCCATGCTGGTATGGAGGGAATAATCGTCACCCCCATCTGTCCTCTAAGTCTTTCCAGCCGCCCGATTGTCATCCCCTCTGGCTCGGTTGTCAGCATTTGGCCCTTAGCCGATCATGAGTTAAGCAACAAGCTGTGGATGGATGGGGTGATGGCTACTTCCATTTGGCCGGGACAGCGGGTAGACATCCGTATGGCAAATTGTCAGGCAAAATTTATTATCTTGCGGGACAACTATTCCTATTACCAGACGCTACGAGAAAAGCTGCTTTGGGCAGGAGCGCGGATTAGGTATAGCAACAATCACCGCAATTGAATATACTCTAACGAAACCTGCACAGCGCAGCGCGACTTCAACCATCAAGCAGGCAGTTAGTTGCCCCTTCTCTAATTGCAGGAGGGGCTTTACAATAAACAACCAATCCAAGTGGACTGGGTGCAAAAAGAGTGATTAATGTTTTGCCTCGCGCCAGAGGTGAAGAATTTATTTTTCAAAAAAAGTAATACTATAATAGATTTAGCAGCGGCTCAATACCTTTCAAAAAAGGTAATAGCAATTTAATAGATAAATATGAGAAAGGCAACAGCCACTCAGTACCAACTTTAAAAGGTATTGAGTGGCTGTTGTCGTTTTTTAATAAATAAATGTCATGTTTGACAAAATTTTACAACGCATACGGCAGAAGATTGGCGCTCAACAGTATGTGAGGACACTCCACGCAAAAGAAGAGATGGAGGATGACGGTTTGACAATCTACGACATCGAACAAGGAATAATGACAGGTGAGGTATTGGAACGCCAAAAAGATAGGGCGACAAGCGAACCAAAATACCGCATTAGAGGCGAAACCGTTGGTGGTGGGGAAGTCGAGATAATCGCCAAGCTAAGTTTGACATATACTTTAAAACCAAGAAAATGCCAGATGGTGTGCCATTATTGTCGCAAAGAAGGTGTACAAAACCGCAGGATTACTAGGACGTATGGTAAAGGGGAAGACTTGCTGGTGATAGAGAATATTCCAGTGGTGAGTTGCCCTAATTGCGGCGAGAGATACCTAACGGCAGCAACCCTTCACGAAATCGAGCGCATTAAACTACAACGTAAAACCTTGGCTGTTGAACGTCTTGTGGAAGTGGCTAGCTTTCCTTTGTGAGAATAGCGCAACCCAAGAGGGCGATCGCCGATTTCTATCTCAAATCGCGATCGCTCATTACTGTTATTACTTCTGGGATAATTTTTTAGGCTCTTTTCCAGTTAACACCCAAGAAATTTGTCCCTTTTTGGGAGAAATTCGCTTGCCACTCTTAAGGTCTTTTACCTGAAAATGTAAATGCGGGCCTGTGCTGCGTCCCGTGTTACCAGTACCGCCAACAACTTTTCCAGCATCAACCTTAATCTTGGGGCCGTTTGTATCTGCTTTGCACCAAGATAAGTGGAGAGCGTCAAACTTCAACGACGGCAAAGATGGAGATGTCATCGTCGCCACCAGTCCCCCTCCCTTGGAATCTGTCCAACACCACAAATTTGTTTGGGTTCCAGGTTTGCCGATAGCGTAGATGTTGGTACCGCTGGGGGTCGCCAAGTCTACTCCGCCATGAAAGCGGTATCCTCCAGTTACGGGGTGCATCCGCATACCATAAGGGGATGTCACGGTGTAGCTGGCAACATAATCACCTTTGTAGGCTGCCTTTTTCATGTTGGGCGTCCAGGAATCAATATCTGAAACAGTCGCCTCATTGTTATCCGATGCAGGGGTAAGCGGTTGCAACTTGGGTGGCGGTTCTACTTTGCCTTCGTCGGAGGGTTGCTCTAGTAAAATGGCTGGAACTGTCTCTGGCTCGTCGGGTTCAAAACTCAGCGCGGGGGTGTCAGATCTGACTTGGCTCACGAGCGCGATCGCAGAACGTTGCACGACAGGCAAATATTTGCCCGCACTAGCTACTAGAATAGGCGGCGGCTCTACGACAGGCTCGAAACTCAGCGCGGGGGAATTAGGTAGAAAAGTGGCTGGCTTTGGCTGGCGATCGCGAAGCGCTGCTGCGAAGCGCAGATCGCGTTGCACTTTTTGGGCGACCTTTGTTGGCGCGGAAGCAACTAAAATCGGCGATGCAATTGTTTCCCCCATATTCTGTTTTAAAGCTTTACCCACTTCCCTGACACGCCTACGCTGGTCGAGAGCAATGCAATTCCACCGCCAAGATTCTGAGTAGGGAGTAAGTCCGGTAAGTTCGGCGCGGTAATAAGCTTCTCTGTTACAGATGCCAAATAGTCCGCTAGCATCTAACGAACCACCGCGATCGCGGAATGCTTCGACTCTAGCAAAGAGCAAAGCTTCTTTATCCTTCATTCCTTTATCCAAAGCTTTCTTGTACTTACTCGCAAACTTAGGGCCAGCCGAGTTAGATTGGTTCCACAAGTCAGTTCCGTTAACCAAAGCTTCTGGGTAACGTTTGGAGTCAATCCCCATAGCTGTCATCTTTCTATGCGTTGCAGCAGATTGACGTTGTAGTGCTGCAAGACATCTTTCATCTGCTTGAGCAACGGAAATATTTTTAGCCTTATTCCAGCTGCAAAATCCCTTATTTGTGACGTGGTTGCCTGGATCTGTATGACCGAAATATATAGATCTAACTTTGCCAGAATAAGTCATATTGCCCTCAGCTGCTGCTACGGCGATGCTACCTGGGGATTTCTTCGAGGCAAATAAGGTTGATGCAGACATACCTTGCCCCTGTTTTGGTTTATCGGTTTGAGGCTTCACCTTTGGCAAAGAAGAAACAGGCGATCGCTCGTTTGACACAGAAGAAGGCGCAGGTTGCGAATCGAAGGGGCGATCGCCCTCCATGCCGAAATCTAACATTGCCGACGGAGTAGTTTTGGAAGTAGAAATCACTGCATCCCTATCGCGTCCAGCTACATCTGACACGACTGAAGAAGCCTTGGCTGTTTGACTTCCAACTACAAGCATCAGAAAACTAGCGATCAGTTTAGGGATGATGCGAAAGTTCATATTTATGGTGAATGGGGAATAGGGAATGGTTAAAGGGAGAATATCGCCGTCTCTACAAGAGCGGGAATTCGGTGCCCCATACGGGAATTAGGGGTAATGGAGAATGGAGAATGGGGGCTGCCAATGCCCAATTACCCGTTTACTGTTGCTGCAACATTTGCTCTAGAAGCTTTTTCGACGGCTCAACCAGCGCCCACCTACCATCCGGCTGCTTATTAAGCACGGCAAATTGCAACTCGTTGGCACTACCGAGAGCTTCACCCGCACGCCGAAATCCGTAGTTAGGCGATTTCAGCCCGCACATACGGAACAAATAAACTGGCACTTCTTCGCTGGAGAAAATCGCGCAATTTCCTCTGTGAGGCTGCACCCGACCATCAAACGGCGCATACACTGCCTTACCATTCAACGCAATTGTCAAGTCGCCAAGTCCGCTAACTACGGCATGACCAGCTACCACATCCCCTGGTTGCAGTTCCCACTTCTGGTAAAGCTGTATTTCTCTGGACGCTTCCGCTGGGGCTTTTTGCGTGCAGCCGACCAAATTCAGCAGCACCAACGCTGCTGCAATTCCCCCCCTAAGACTTTTTAAATCCATAACCTACAAACGTTTCTCCCTCATAGAGAATGACTAGCGATGTTTGCGGCTCGAACGCCAAGGGGTAAATTTCTCGCTCGGTCGTCGCTCCTACACGAATGCTCAAACTCGGCAACCGACAGTAAGGCTCTTTGATGATTTCCTGCACTTTGCGGCGTGCGCTGCGCTCTGGAACGGTCATAAGTTGTGCTAACTGCTCCCGCGATAGAACCGCTTTCGGCTGTACAATTTCAGAGCAGACGGGGTTGCGATTAGATTCAGGTATCCGCTCTCTGATTACCAAAGTTGGTAGATTGAACGACCAGCCGAGAGTCGCCAACAGGTACCCACCAGCCAGAAGACCACCAGCAGCCAGCAGATTTTTCAGCATGGCTGCTTGCGTTTTAATTTGGGTTAACATCTTGTTTGCGTTTTGCCGCGATTATCAATGCAAGGCAATACAGGACAATTAGTGAGCTGTTCCACATTTAATGTGTCTATAGTCACTAGCCAAAAGTCTTGAAGCCTAAAGTTTTCTTTTTTTGCTTTTTGCCTTTTGACTTGCTTAGTTAGGTTCGGTCTGGCGAGCGGGCAGTTGTCCACAAGAAATGCTGTTGCCGAACCAGTCGGGTGATAGATGAAAGCCAACCAACTACAACGTTTTAATCTTGTTAAACTGTTTGATATTTTTATCTTTCATGGTATTTTTTTGTCTAAACTTGGCTGGGTGTAGAAGCTCGAAGCCGCTCTGGTTGGGGGATTGACTAACCGTAGCAGCACGTTTTTGCAACGATTGGCGCGTCTCTTACACGTATAGTTACAACGCAAACTAATGCAAAGTAAAAACTCTATTGTTTCGTTTTTGGGGGAACTCTTATGGGAGATACCTCTATTAATAAATCACTTATCCGGAAAAAACACTATTTCATTACTTCATCTTTTTGATGCATTAAACCAGTGTATTGAATCAAGGCGATGCATTGATGAAGCATTATTTATCAAAACGTGAAGCATTAGGTGAAGCATTAATTTACAAGCACCCTGGCTAAGAGTAATTTACGATAGTAAAATATAAATAAATATGACATTTATAAGTATTTTATGGCTGTAAAACCTAAAAAAGTAGAACCGTTAACTGCTGAAGAAGAAGAGTATTGGAATGTTTTGCAGTCAGAATTGATAAATGGTAAAGGAAGTATCTGTATAAGCCAAAGCAACTTTACCAAACTTTGCCAGGAAAATTCCTTAAATTGTTCTACTGCTACTGCTCGTAGAAAGTTGTTACGAATGCAGGAAGTAGGACTTATCTCTATGGAGCGAGAAGGTAAGGGCAACAATCCCTATAAAATTAATTGGTTAGGATATGGAGATTACAATAAACTTGAAGCTAGTAAGGAAGTCACCCCACTTACGGGGACTGTACCACTCGATTCACCGCTATATTTGAAACGCGATGCTGATGAAGTTTGTATGCAAAAGTTGAAGGCGGGTGCAAGTAGAGAAGGTTCTCGCCCGTTTATTAGAATTAGAGCGCCTAAGCAGATGGGAAAGTCTTCGCTGCTGAGAAGAATTCAATACTTTTTAGAGAGGCAATTAAATCATGTAGTTGGATTTGTGGATTTAGCTAGCGATGAGGATTTTTATCCAGATGTGTTTAACGATTTGGATAGATTGTTGTATCAGTTTACAAGCGCGATCGCCAAAAGTTTTAGCGAGGCGCTCAAAACTCGCGGCGTTAATGCTTTAAAAGATTTGCCCGATATTCAAGAATATTGGCAGAACAATTTAACGCCGCAGTTAAAATGTGCTAATTATTTGAACGATAATATATTTTTACCAATTAAGCAGTCGAAGACGTTGATTATAGATGGAATTGATGAAATTTTAGGCAAACCAACTCAAGATCCGTTCTTAAAATTCCTGCGTTCTTGGAATGAAAAAAGGATGAAGGTGGTAAGCCAAGCGCCCATTGTTTGGCCTAGCGTTGTAATTGCTTACTCTACGGAACCATACTCAATTTTGGGAATTAGAGGCTCAGTACTGCAAAATGTGGGGACTGTAGTTGAGTTGAAGGAATTTAGCAAAAATCAGATTCAAGAGCTATCTACAAAATATGAATTAACCCAGCCTTTGAGCGAATCTGAGGTTGATTTTTTGATGAAGCTGACGGGAGGACATCCTGCTTTAATAAATCAATCGCTTTATCAAATTAGCCAAGGAATGACTTTAACACAACTAGAACACAAAGCAATTCAACCAGATGGCCCTTTTTGGGATGATTTATCGAGAGCAAGGGAGGTACTGGAAAATAACGACAACTTATCGCGTTGCTTTCATAAAATTTTAAAGGGTGAAATTTGCAATGACGATCTGGCTAAATTTCAGCTAGCTAAGGCAGGATTGATTAAAATTGAGGATGATGGAGTGAATGCGATCGCGCTATACCAAAGATACTTTCAAGAACATCATTGAAAGTTTGCAGATAATCTTCAGGTGGCTGATGAGTAGTAGTAATGGTCTAAACACTTTTTATCGTATTGAAGCTGGGGGGATACCTCTAACGGAACTGACTTATGTACAGCGAGATGCCGATAATAAACTGCGTCAATTTGTCCAGTTAGAAAGAGCTACCAGTCGGCTGTGTTTTATTTTAGCCCCCCGGCAAACAGGTAAAACTAGCCTGATGATCAGGACAATCGGAAATTTGCCGCCGGAGCAATTTATATGCATTCAGCTTGACTTTCAGGAGTTTAGCAGTAGCGCTGATTCAGACGAAACTTTGTATTACAGCCTTCTCAACGAAATTTGCAGACAAATTTCAGATATAGACTCTGATAATAACTGGGTTAAACTGCTGAATTCTAGTTGGAATGAAACCCCAGAACTTGCTCCTAAGCAGAGATTTAAGAATTTTATAGTCGATCAAGTACTTACAAGAAAAGATGATAAAAAAATCATTATTTTTATAGACGAAATACAAAATCTAATCGGTTATAAGGAACAGAATAGCTTTATTGGATTTATTAAGTCTCTTTCGCAGAGCAATCGTCCAGCTGCAATGAAGAGGTTGGGTGTTGTTCTTCTTGGAGTTGCTAGACCTTCCGACTTGGTAACTGATTATAAGGTTGCTTTAAACTTAGGCGAGCGGCTCGAACTAGGAAGTCTTAAAGATAGCAATTGCGAACCGCTGTGGCAAGGATTGGAAGAAGTTACCAACGATCCTGCTAAAGTTATTTATTTTATCTTGGAGTGGACGGGAGGTCAGCCGTTTCTAACTCAGGCTCTTTGCCACTTAGTTGCTGTTGGGCGTAGAATACAAAACAGCGAGGATGTCAAGGAGTATATCGATAACCTGGCGATCGCTAGGGTGATTACAGATTGGAGGCGGCAAGATAGGCAATATAGATTATCGCATTTAGAAGAGATTGAAAATTGGTTTATCAGGGTGGATGCTAGCCAGAAAGTTGAAAAAATTGCCGCCTTGAGGCTTTATAGAAGAATATTAAATAAAGAGCTAATTAGGTTTGAACAGAATAATCAACAGCATTGGGATTTGCTAATATCAGGCTTAGTTGTTAGAAACGAAGATGAGTTCTTAACAGTTGCTAATCGTATTTACGAACAAGTATTTACTTTGAAGTGGGTTAAAGAGAAGGAAGAAGTCTTACAGGAGGGCATCATGGCAGATCCGCTTAACAGAATTTACAATAGAGATGTATTCATGTTAATTGACCAGAGTGCATCAACTCTGAAAAAGGATGGGGGTGAAAAAACTCGGTGGAAGCTTTTAGAAGAGTTAGTTACAGGTCATACAGCTACTATTCTTGAAAGAGATGATGGTAGTGAATCACAGGTTAAAGTGTGCGACCAAATTTATATTACTACTTTCAATTTGAATAAGTTTAGAGGCAATGTATACTTAATTTCCAATCCAGACAATGTGGAAGATATATTTCTGGAAAATCGGCCTGATGCTAACACTTATGTAGTTCCTACTCTGCGTCACTGCTTTAATATATGGATGAATGGCCGAGACAAAGTTACTATCCAAGACGTTAAAGAGGGTAGTGCTAAAGCTGCTTTTTTTATTATTTACACTGACGGGCAGTTTGATGATACTCTGGCTTTTGAGCAGTTTATAAGTGAAACTTGCTTAAAAATTGACGATCACCGTCTTGTTAAAATTCTGATTGTTGGTCTGGGCAAAGGCGTTAATGTAAAATATTTCGATACTCTGGATCTTCGTAACGATAAAGATGCTAAAGGTGATGACTGTAGTATTATTGTTTTCGATTTAGTGGAAGATTTAGAAGAAGGTATCATTGAATTGATGCAGCGCCAACTTAGAGATCCTTCAAAGGTAAGAAAGAATTTTAGCCTGAAGTAAAAGCAGACGCGAAATTATGGCCTCTGGGACAAAGCTTGCAGTCTATAGCTAGCAAGAGGCGATCGCGATCGCGCATCCGTCATCTAAACGATTCCTCAAGCATCACCCCACCTATATTTATGCATCTTGAGTTGAAGCTACTCACCTGATGCAGCAAGTTCATCTAGGACTACTCTATGTCTCAATTCCTGCGAGCAAGGTTTTCTTTAGGTTTGACCAAGATACTGTTTGAGATGGATGATATTCTATTGTTTTTATATTAACCCGGAAACGTGAATATCTGTCTATAGTTTGATTTATCTAGGTTCATGTATATTAAATTACGTTAAAATTTATTACTTTTGCTAGATAAACCAGCTGACCTACGGCTTTAGATTAGAAATTAACTCATCTATCTAAAGCATTATCAATAAAATGAACGGTCAAAAATTACCAATTAATAGAAGTGATAATACAAGGGAATCCCCAGATACAAAATATCAGTTGGAGCGGAGTTACTATCTAGAAAGAGAAACACTAGAGAAAAGACCCGTTGATGAATCACCTGCCCTAAGCGATCTTCAGCATGGCAAGAAAGCGAGGTTATCTTTACCACCAAGGCAGGAGAGCCACCAATTAAAAAAGCCTCTTGAAATATGGATAAAGGAGGATTTTCTACTTCCGAAAATTCGCCCAATCCCCTTGCTCATGCACGCGACTCCACCTGACACAAATCCTGAGTTAGAGTTTTGGAACCTGCTTAGGAATAAATTAGAGGAAGTAGTCCAGGTGCGTCGGTTTAATAATTTGGCAGATGCTGGCTCTCTTGTTGCTACGCCACATTTGCTTCAAGATTATAATAATGTCAGAATGCTTGGTTCTGTTCGCGAGTTCAATCGCCAAGTATTAGATTCAGGACGCACTCCGATAATTTTCACGGGGGCTATGGAGTTTACTCCGAAGCAAGGAGAAATAGTTTTTTCGCTGGCAAATTATGGCTCTAGTGAGGAAAAAGGAATATCGACGCCCGCATGGCTTTACGATTTGGGGGCTAAGATTTCACCGATACAAAAGCCACGTATACCGACCATTGGATTTGTGGGAGAAACGCAATATTCAGGCCGAATAACTTCTATATCTAGTTATCTACCACTCCCAGATTTTATAGTTAATGTGATGGCAGGTAGTCCCCTTATAAACACGATTTTTACCCTGGGGATGCGAGGACCGCTTGCGCGACGGGTTAGGCAAAAGACAATAAAAGAAGCACTAAGGGCACGCTCTCTACAGACATCTTTTATCCAAAGAGACGGGCACTTTTTTATAGCTACAGACGAGAAAAAGAAACGCGCCAGAAACGAGTATATCCAAAATATGCAGGATAATGCATACATTTTGTGCGTTCGCGGAACCGAGAATTTCTCCTTTCGCCTCTATGAGGTGATGTCAGCCGGACGGATTCCCGTCATCATCGATACTAATATGCAATTACCAGATCTGGGTGACTTCGGAAAATGGGAAGATTTCAGCGTTATAGTTCCTTACTCTCAAGTGCATCGGATTGGAGATATTATCCAAGAATTTCACGATAGTATGTCTGACGAGGAATTTACAGATGTATGCAGGAAGTCGCGGGCAGCCTTTGAATATTTACTACCTCACAATTTTATTTTGAATGCTCTAAGAGATAAGCTCAAGGCATCAAACCCTAAATTGGCCATATCGTTGGATGCTCTAAGAGGTAAGTTCAATACATCTAACACGGAATTAGCAACAGCTACTTCTAACGCTGGTATTTAGAAACTTCAGTTTGTTAGCAGCGTTTCAACATAAATCTCCTTAGTGAACTGACGTGCATAGGCATGAGGGGTTGCTTGCAAAGAAAATTATTATGGAGAAGGTAGGGCGGCAGTCAGCGGAGTTACGGTTTTTAATTCTTGTTCTGTTGGTGATGGGGATTTTTTTCGATTCGTCAATCTGGGGGCAAAGTTTACTGGCACGATGAGGCTTATAATTCAGTAATGATTTCTGGCTACAAGTGGACA
The DNA here is from genome assembly GCF_014695585.1 of Microcoleus sp. FACHB-831. Lineage (NCBI taxonomy): Bacteria > Bacillati > Cyanobacteriota > Cyanophyceae > Oscillatoriales > Microcoleaceae > Microcoleus > Microcoleus sp. FACHB-831. Next base: position 173,423 of record NZ_JACJON010000060.1, read on the forward strand.
GAATTGTTAAAAGAAGTCTTCGGCGGTGAAGTAATTAGTGTTGAATATTTAGCAAAATTTCAGCTTTATAATTCTGCAAATAACTTAATTAATACTATTAAATTTGGCGATAGATCTCCCACAGCATCCGCGATAAATTTAGCCTTACGAGACGAGCATATTTTGTTGGATAAGCTAGCAAAGCCTTAAATTTTAGAGACAGCGATCGCGCTTACGTCCGGGTTTTTATCAAATAAAAATTTTGGCCTCACCAAAACTTTTAATAGTAGCCACAAAGAGCGTAATTCCCCTGGCGTATTTGGCGACTTCCACTGTCCGGGACGACAAAACAACATTTCAACTAAACGCCGATGTTGTTGGAGGCTAACTTGCTCAAATTCCACCCTTACAGTAAGTAATTCATCGCTAAAACCAGTTTTGGTAATCTTTCCTTGGATATGCAATTCCTCCTCCATAATCATCAATTTTATAGGTAGCGTTTCCTTTACAGGAAAGCTAGCTGCGTGAGTAAGAGCAACTTCAGCACCCACTTCCGAAATCATCGTAGTCATCCCCCAGAATGTCTGATCAGAAACATTTAACTGTACTACTCGCCGCAAATCAAACCATTCATAAAGGTCGGGTTTGGGGACATCCACCAAGGTTAACAGCGCTACACTAATTATCAAGAGGTTATAAACACTCCAAATCCAAACCAAGCTGGTACCTTCAACAAAATTTGTATTTGACGGGATTTTCGATAGTTCTAGAGCGCGGCACAAGCTGGCTATTGTTGCTATAAACACGATAATCAGAGGGAAGGCTAAACGCCAGTTGAAAAAATAGCGATCGCACTTCATTCCTTTTGGCATCACCTTAAACCCTTTAGAGAAGGGTTTAAACATTACTTGTATCGCCGTCAATGCTAGGGGAAAGCACAGCACCAAGGTGTAAATATCTGATAGTAATGCCGAACGGCTGCGATAGTTTAACCAGGAAAATACCGACACTTGCACTACATAGTAAGGCATAAAATAATACAACCATTCCAAAGTAGTAGCTCGCAAGGGAACGATACCAAAAACTGAATAAATTAAGGGCACAATCAGAAAATAAACGCGAGGCAAAGTAGTGAACCAATAAAGCAATCCTTCTAAATGAGCCAGCCTTTGTAGAGGAGACAGTCCAGGAATTGTTAGCGGATTTTCATCAATAAAAAATGCTTGCAAAGTACCTCGACCCCACCGCTGTCGCTGAGTCGCATGGGCGGATATATTTTCTGCTGCTAAACCAGCACTTAATTTTTCATTTAAATAAATCAATCGATAGCCTCGGGCAGATAAGCGAATTCCTGTAAAATAATCTTCACTCAGCGAATCTGTAACAAAGCCACCAATTTCCTCTAGAGCGCTCCGCCGCACGATAAAAGACGTTCCCGAACATAGAACGCTCCCAGCGGCATCCCGAATCGGCTGAATTTGCCGATAAAACACCTCTTCTTCCGAGGTTATAAATTTTTCTAAACCTAAATTGCGGGCAATTGGATCGGCATTGTAAAAGCTTTGAGGAGTTTGAACTAGGGCAATTTTATTATCTTGAAAAAAGCCAATAGTACGATTTAAAAAATTCTTAGTCGGAACGAAATCAGCATCAAATACAACAATTAATTCGCCCTTTGTTTTAGGAAGTGCATTATTTAAGTTGCCAGCTTTCGCATAAATATTTCCTGTGGTAAATATATACTCGCAGCCCAATTCTTGAGCTAGGAGTCTCATTTCTGGTCGTTTAGTATCATCGAGCAGATAAATTTTCTTGTTTGGATAATCTAAAGCCTGACAACCAATAATTGTGCGCCGCAGAATAAAGGGAGCTTCGTTGTAAGTCGGTATCAAAATATCCACAGAGGGGGTGAAAATACCATCAACAACAGACAATGCAAGTTGGTCAGCCTCGCGCCGTCGGTCTTTGACATTCAGCATTAAAAATAGTTGGATGGCGCTACTGCCAAGCATACACATTTCCATAAAAAATAATCCCAAACTGAAGACACCATTCAGGGGATTGGTAAGATTAAGAGTGCAGAGCGATCGCCACAGGGCATAACGCGCGATCAAAGCCAACAAAATCCCTACTACGAGCGTCCGCGAGCGGTTTTGAGGCTGGGGAGAAATTTTCATCACTGCCACTACAGTTAAAAACAAAACTACAGTGGGAGCAATTATTGATTCCCATCTTAACTTTTGTACTTCTGGCCACCAATGGCGGTTCTGTTGCGAGAAATTGAGGGTTCCTTTTGTGACAAACCACGCAAGAGCGATCGCGATCGCAAATCCAAGGATGCCCGCGATAAATAGGCTACATCCTTGCAGCCGAAAAACTCGCTCCGAGCTGTGTTTATTAAATCGTGAACCTTTCATTTTTTGGCGATTCAAGTTTGCTTTCTTTATTCCCAATAAAGTTTAATCATTTCTGCTCTTGGCTTTCAAATTCCTTAAGATTGATGATAGTTCCCTCACTATTCATTAGTAATAATCTGAACCGATAATTTAATTTAAACTTTCTATAAAATTTTAAATTAAACGCTTTTTGGTGTTTTTGGTATTGGCGCTTGGAATCAATTTATTTTGCATTTATGTATTTTAAAATATAACATTTTTAACAATATATTAAGGTGAATTTAAGGTTTGCTTTACAATCAAATAACTAGCGTAAATCTCCACAAAAATTCATCTGTAAAAAAGATTAAAACATAATACTTTAGTAAAAGTTGTGATTAACTTTAAGATAAAAGAATTTATTCAGTTTTAAATAAAACACGGTACGCCTATAATTTTTTAACACTTTAATTAAAGCTTAGGAACAGTTTCTATAGCAAGGCGTCTAAGTGATTTAGGGAGTTACCGAATAGGGCTTTTTAAGTCTAGATAGAATTAATACTAAATTTTAATGATAAATATAGAGGTTTTTGATATTAATCTCTCCGTAATTTATAGATGTTATATTAGATTATTACTCAATACAGTAGAGGATTTGAAAGCAATGAAATTGACTTACGTGGCTTTGCTGAGTATAACTGCCCTGTTAACAGTTAGCTGTACCCCACAGGTAAACTCCAAGGTGAAGCCTACCCAACCGGAGACTGTGAAAACCCCACCAGCTAAATTGGCACCATCATTAAAATTGGCACCCAGAGCATTTGGAATCTTTACATCCGAGGAACGTAGGACTCTGGGAAGCGTGAGTGTAGTGACAGAAAAGGGGCAAAGTTATCTGGAGTTTTCTGATGCATTCAAAACAGATCAAGGCCCGGAGCTATTTGTTGTTCTGCATCGCTCTACTCTACCTAAAAGTTACAAAGCCTCCGATTATGTAAGCCTCGGCCCCTTACAGAAGTTGCAAGGTACTCAACGCTATCCTATTCCCGATCGGGTGGATTTGGGAGAGTTTTATGCTGTTGCGATCTGGAGTCGTAAATTAAACTCAACTTTTGGCTACGCTCCCCTCAGTTAATCTAGGCGCTGAAGTCGAGAGGTTTGCTATGAACGTCGAAGATTTTATTGCTTTAATTCATCCAGCGATCGCGGTTGTAGTCCTATTCCCTCTCATTGGAATTGTCGTCAATTTAGCCTGGAAAACTCGCCAGCGCCGCCTACTCGCCGCAACTGAAGGCAAAAACAACATACCCCCTCTTGTTGGCGCTGAACACGTCGAGCTGGGTCGCTGGCTGTCGGGTTCAGTCGTGGTATTAACTTTAATAGGGCTTGCACACCCTATTATTTTTAACATCATTTTGCCCAATCAGCTTTGGAACAAACAACTGTTCAATCTCGTTTCGATCGTGCTAATGTTTGCAGCTACAATCGCATCATTAGCCTTTCTTTACAAAGCAAAGCAGCCGCTCTGGCGGGCGATATTTGCAACCTTAACAGGCTTGGGTTTGGTTGTTTTAGGCTACATAGATAAAATTCTAGGCTACCAATACGGTATCTACCGCCGAGAGCATGAGTGGTATGTATCTCATTTCTTTTTAGGTATAGTAGCTGCTTGGCTGATGATTTTTTCGTTAGCAATTATTCAAGAGATTTATAAGGATCGTTCAAATCGCTGGCGAAATATTCACATTATTTTGAATTGCGTCGCGCTTATACTATTTTTGGGGCAAGGCATTACAGGTTCGCGAGACTTATTAGAAATCCCTCTTAGCTGGCAAAAAGATTATGTATACAAGTGCGATGGGGCTAATAAAACTTGTCCTAACCCAGCACCACTAGGAGGACAGAAGTAATTAGAAAAAAGATGCTTTTTAGCTCTATTGGCCGGAATACGGCTGTAATTATTAGGGTGGTTAATAGATATACTGGTTAAGCAATTTGGTTGCTATGGCAATATTCTAGTAACCTATAATTTCAATCTTTATCTAATGGCAACAAATTTTGTGCTTGTGCTAGCTGCAAAACAGATAGTGTAACGCCATCGCGTATTTCCCCAGCGCGAATTTTTTCCATGATTTCACGAGGCGCGATCGCCACAATTGGCCCAAAAGCTTCGCCCTCTTCTGGACTAGGATGTGGCTTACCACCTTCCAGCACAACCCAATAAGCTTGTATTATTCCTGCGGATAGCCCCGTATCTGACGCTAGAGAACCAATATCGCGTATATCCTTAACTTCAAGACCAAGTTCTTCTGAAATTTCGTTTTTCGCAGTTTCAGCAAGACTAAAATCTTTCTGTTTATATCCCTTTGGACATTCTAATTCCCAGCGACGTGTCGCATGGCGAAAAATTTTTCTTAGATATATTAAACCATCACAAAATGGCAGCATAACCACGCCCAATGGCCCATCTAATCCAGCACGTTGCAAAACCCTAAAATAAGTTGAAGTTTGTCCGCTAGGGAATCTAACGGGATCTCGAATAACCAAAATATGGTCATCCTCTAGGAGTACGCCTACAGATGCAAGATCGCTATTAAGATTTAAAGACTGAAGCTTTTCGCGGTAGGTTTCAACAATTTCTGCGATCGCTTGCGAGTCAGTAACTATTTCGATTTCTCCCTTGGTATGGTCTCCTAGATAACGTGCTTCTTCCGGGAGACGGGATAGGTAATCTAATGGGTCTGATTGCATGATTTTCTCCTCGCAAAAAAGGTTTTTTTCCTCTAGATCTTCAATAAGGCTAACGATAGCTAGACCAAATTGCATTATCTTTTGGCGGAACCTTTTCAAAATCGCTTAGCGATCGCACGCACTACCTTACGTTAACTTTTCCTTAAGCCAAGGCGTCGCACAAGCAAAGTTATTCCGCCTCCCGCGTATGTGTGCGAAACTTCCTACCTATACTTTTTATATATTCTGGTAAGACACAAAACAGATTTGCTACTCTAGCAGAAAGGTTGTAGCTTAACTTAGGACGATTGGAATATACCGATATGGCAAAAGATCAAGTCACTAAACTGTTCAGAGCTGCTCAAGCTGACGATGATTTACGGGAAAAACTCAACACAGCCCGCGATGTGGAAACATTGGTTAAGCTGGCTCAAGAATCTGGCTATGACTTCACCGTTAAAGAATGGAACGAGGTGACTGGCTTCTCTGTTGAAGAACTTCCGTCTAAAATATCCGATATTCCAGGTATTTAAATTTCTTCGGCTACAAGGGTGGGAATAACCACCCTTTGTTTTTTTATCGGGTTTTGTGTGGACAATACAGGGCTATTGCTCATCTTTTAACATCTTGCGAATATCATCTAGAGGCGATTCAGGCTCTTTAGGCTTATCAGGGCAAAATTCTAGACAGACTTCCTTTGCTATAATGTTTCCATGAATTCGCAGTTTTCCTTTTTCCCAACCTCTAGCACCAATTCTAAGAATCTGGCAATCTATTACACCACTATATTTAATTTCACTTAATTGAATAGGCACTACGCCAATAGATACGTTACTGAACAAGTTAGAAATAGAGCCACCAGGCTTGTTTGTTTGGTAATTGTAAGTATCGGTATACCATTTAGTGTGAATGTTTTGCTTAACTAATTCTTTTAATTTGCTTATTTTAAATGTATCTTGATTCAAGAGTACGACATCATCATCACAGTTTTCGAGGGGGTAAAATTCATCATTCATATCAATGCAACTCAATAATTAATTTTGTCTAGTTTATCAAAGTATTATATCCCGACAAAGTAAAAGGAGGGTTTTGTGTGGGCAATACCGGGCTACTGCTCATCTTTTAACATCTTGCGAATATCATCTAGAGGTGATTCAGGATCTTTAGGCTTATCGGGGCAAAATTCTAGACAAACCTGAATGTTAACTTCGGGACTTAATCGGTAATCTTTCGCCGGAATAATGTTTATAGCCCACATTCCGCACCCACAACTGTCACACATCAGCAAAAGGGGATGGAAGAGTACAAATGAACTAATGAGAAACCAGAATAAACAGGCTTAATGATAATAAGTGGCATTAAGC